>JASLCW010000340.1 GCA_030151765.1 Marmoricola sp. | reverse complement strand
GGAGCGAAGCAACCGTGAGCCGGGAGACAGCCGCAACCCGATGCCGGGCTCGCCCCGTCGCTGCGCTTTGTCGGTGACCACCCGTGGTCCGCAAGCCGCCGAGGGCGCCTCGCCGAAGCAGCCTTGTGCGTCCGACCCTCCAAACCAGCAGATTCAGCCCTGCGACAATGGCCCCGTGACCGAACCACGCGACATCGTCATCCTCGGCTCCACGGGCTCCATCGGCACCCAGGCGCTTGAGGTGGTCCGGGCCAACCCGGAGCGATTCCGCGTGGTCGGTCTGACCGCGGGCGGCGGCAACCGCGAGCTCTTCGAGCAGCAGGTCGCCGAGTTCGCGCCTGGCTTCAGCGGGCTGGGGGAGTCGGCGAGCATCGACGCGGCGGCGCTGGACTGCCACACGGTTCTCAACGGCATCACCGGCGCCGTCGGCCTGCGTCCGACCCTGGCCGCGCTCGACGCCGGCAATGTGCTGGCGCTGGCCAACAAGGAGTCGCTGATCATCGGCGGCTCCGTGGTGACCGAGCGGGCTGCGCCCGGACAGATCGTGCCGGTCGACTCCGAGCACAGTGCCCTCGCCCAGTGCCTGCGTGGCGGCTCCGCCGAGGAGGTACGACGCCTCGTGCTCACCGCCAGTGGCGGCCCCTTCCGCGGACGCACCCGCGGTGAGCTCGCGAGCGTGACCGTCGCCGATGCCCTGGCGCACCCGACGTGGGCGATGGGGCCCGTCGTGACGATCAACTCGGCGACGCTGGTCAATAAGGGGCTCGAGGTGATCGAGGCGCATCTGCTCTTCGGGGTCCCCTTCGACCGGATCGAGGTCGTGGTGCACCCGACGAGTGTCATCCACTCGATGGTCGAGTTCACCTACGGGTCGACGCTGGCCCAGGCGAGCCCGCCGACGATGCTGATCCCGATCGCGCTCGGCATGGCCTGGCCCGACCGGGTCGCGGACACCGCGCCTCCGGTGGACTGGACGAAGACCAACACGTGGGAGTTCTTCCCGCTCGACGACGAGGCCTTCCCCGCCGTACGGCTGGCGCGCGAGGCGGGGGAGCGCGGTCGTACCGCGCCGGCCGTCTACAACGCCGCCAACGAGGTCTGCGTCCAGGCCTTCCGCGACGGCCGGCTGCCCTTCGTCGACATCGTGGACCGGATCGCCGACGTGCTCACCGCACACGACGTAGGCTCATCGGCGACGTCGTCGAGCCTCACGGTCGACGACGTTCTCGCGGCCGACGCCTGGGCCCGCGAGACCGCGACGAGCCTGCTGGAGAAGACCCGATGACGGTGCTGCTCTACATCCTCGGCGTCGTCCTGTTCACCGCAGGACTCGCCATCTCGGTGGGCCTGCACGAGCTCGGACACCTCATCCCGGGCAAGCTCTACAACGTCAAGGTGACGCAGTACTTCGTCGGCTTCGGCCGCACCATCTGGTCGCGGCGCCGTGGTGAGACCGAGTACGGCGTCAAGGCGATCCCGCTCGGCGGTTACGTCAAGCTCGTCGGCATGCTCCCGCCCGATCCGGGCGAGGACCCGACCAAGGTCCGCAGTCGCGCCACCGGCATGTTCGCCCAGCTGGTCGACGATGCCCGGGCGGCCGAGTACGAGCACGTCGGGCCGCACGATCACGACCGGCTCTTCTACAAGCTGCCGTGGTGGAAGCGCGTCGTCATCATGGGCTCCGGAGTCGCCACCAACCTGGTGCTCGCCGTACTCCTCTTCTCGGTGGTCTTCATGGGCTACGGCGTCTACACGACGAGTACGACGATCGGTTCGGTCTCCCAGTGCGTCAAGGTCGTGAAGGCCAACACCGACCCCGGCAAGTGCACGCCGGCCGACAAGGTCGCGCCGGCGTACAAGGCCGGGCTGCTGCCGGGTGACCGGATCACCAGCTTCAACGGCACCGCGATCACGTCGTACCACCAACTGCAGAAGCTGGTCCGGGCCAACGATCAGTCCGCGGCGAGCATCGGGATCGTCCGCGACGGCAAGGCACGCACCCTGCACACGGACACGACGATCAATGTGGTGCCCAACTTCGACAACCCGGACAAGTCGGTACGCGCCGGCTTCCTCGGCATCGAGCCGAAGCTCGTCCGGGAGCGGCAGGGCTTCGGCTACGTGATCACCACCGTGAGCAGTGGCACCTGGCAGACCCTGAAGACCATCGGCGCGCTGCCGGTCAAGGTCTACCACGTCGCGCGTGCCGCGATCGGCCTCGAGA
The DNA here is from genome assembly GCA_030151765.1 of Marmoricola sp. Taxonomy (GTDB): domain Bacteria; phylum Actinomycetota; class Actinomycetes; order Propionibacteriales; family Nocardioidaceae; genus Marmoricola. Next base: position 863 of record JASLCW010000340.1, on the reverse strand, counting down.
AGAGGTCCGTGGACAGCCCGATGAGTGTGGTCGGCGCCGGGCGGGTCGCCGGCTCGGTGGCCTCCGACTCGCACCAGTCCGTCGGTGACCGGGTCGCCACCCTGCTGACCCTGCTGGCCGGTCTCAATCTCTTCCTCGGCCTGATCAACCTGGTACCGCTGCCGCCCTTCGACGGCGGTGGCATCGCGACCACGCTCTACGAGACCGTACGCCGGCGGATCGCCCGGCTCCTGGGCCGGCCCGACCCCGGCGGTGTCGACTCCGCCAAGCTGCTGCCGCTCACCTATGTGATGGCCGGCCTGATCCTGCTGATGAGCGTCATCCTCGTGTACGCCGACATCGTCGCTCCTGTGCAGGTCTCCTAGACTCATTGGTATGACGGTTCCGCTCGGCATGCCCGCCCCGCCCCCGCCGGTCCTCGCGCCGCGGCGGCAGACCCGACAGATCAAGGTCGGCAAGGTCGGGGTCGGCAGTGACTCCCCGATCTCGGTGCAGTCGATGTGCACGACGCTCACCTCCGACGTCAACACGACGCTGCAGCAGATCGCCGAGCTGACCGCCGCGGGCTGTGACATCGTCCGGGTCGCCTGCCCGTCCCAGGACGATGCCGACGCGCTGCCGGAGATCGCGCGCCACTCGCAGATCCCGGTGATCGCCGACATCCACTTCCAGCCGCGCTATGTCTTCGCGGCGATCGAGGCCGGGTGTGCCGCCGTGCGCGTGAACCCCGGCAACATCAAGAAGTTCGACGACCAGGTCAAGGAGATCGCCAGGGCGGCCAAGGACCACGGCACCTCGATCCGCATCGGCGTCAACGCCGGCAGCCTCGACAAGCGACTGCTCGAGAAGTACGGCAAGGCCAC
>JASLCW010000335.1 GCA_030151765.1 Marmoricola sp. | reverse complement strand
AGTGGCAGCAATGCCTTCACCCGGGCCGGCGACCCTGCCCCCGGCCAGCCCGAACGCGGAGTCACCGCGCCCTTCACCATCTCCGGGTCCACGAAGGTGACCGCCAATGCCGGCCTTCGGCCGGTGGCCGATCTGCACGTCGAGAAGCTCGCCATGGCCAATGCCTGCGACGGATACGCGACCACGGGTACGCCGCCCTTCGACGCGATCGATGCTCCGGGCCAGGACTCCGGGCCGGACAACTGCCTTGTGCGCGTCAACGACACCGTCACGCAGAACTACTCAGTTGCGTTGACCGGTCTGCCGACCGGCGTCGAGGTGCCCAATGTGATCGCGGAGTTCACGGTCTCCTCCCCAGACGGGGCGAAGGTGGTCCTCGCCGGTCCCGGCACGAACGGTCTACCTGCCGGCTGCCTGACCACTGCGGGAGCGAGCCCGACGTCTTCGGTGAAGGCGAACCCGGACGGTTCGGTCACGGTGACCTGCAATCTCGGCAAGATGTCCTCGAATGTGGCGGCCGTTCAGGTGCCCTACAAATTCACCGGCGCGACACCCATCCCCGCCCACGCCCAGATCACCACTCGGGCCTATGCGGGTGGCGGGGACGCGGGGGTCTCGAACTCGGTGATCGGTCCGCTGGTGGAGGTCACCGGCACCGCGCAGTGGGACATCTCGAAGACCATCCCGACCGCCACCGACCCCTCGCGAACCGTCGGTCCCAACTACACGGTTCTGAACGTCGGAGGATCGGACCTACCCGGTTATCTGGTGCGTTATCGCCTCAACATGCACGACATGCTGGGTGGCAAGGGCGGCTCCGATCTCGGTTGGCCGGTCACCTTCACCGACAAGATGCCGGAGTTCCCGAATGCGCGCGTGACCAACTGCCGCGCCACCGACCAGTACGACCCCGGTGCCGATGGTGGCATCTCTCCGTGGACGCTGACCTGTCCGCCTGTCACCCAGGTCCAGGGCAGCAACGGCTGGACGATGAGCCTCAAACCGAACAGCGGCGTCGGGAGTGACACCGGCATCGGTCACGTCGAAATGACCGTGTTCGTGCCGATGAACGAGATGAACAAGGCCATCGACCCCAACTGGCAGCAGGGCGATCCGCCGCCTAGCGGTACCTTCAGCTTCGACAACGCGATCTGTGACACCGCGCACTGGTCGATCAACGGAGGCGCGCTCAACTACGGCGACGGGCACGAGCCGGGCTGGGACTGCACCGGCAACAACCTGGCCACGATCACGGCCACCGCCAAGCCAGGTCAATGGGATCTGCAGAAGAGCTTTCAGGGCGGTCCCAGCTACACAACGCGGACCATCGACGGACAACAGGTCAGTGGCTACCTGGTCAACTACAACATGCGTGTCGTCGACCTCGCCGGTTCCGACAATGTCGCCCCGTGGCTGGACCGGCCGATCACCTTCAAGGACCGGCTGGTCAGCCACCCGGGTGCTTATCTGGTCGCCTGCAGTGCCCAGAACGTCGGTGGCGGTTGGACCAACGGCGTACCGACCTGTCAGCTGGGCGCGCAACCCGCCGGTGGCTGGGACATGAGTTGGCAGCCGAACCAATACGGTTTCGATCAGCGCCGGGGCGACTTCACCGCGCAGGTCTTCATCCCCGCCGATTCGCTGCCGGCCGACCCGTGCAAGCCGAACGTGACGATGGACCTGTACAACGAGGCCATCGCCACCGACCATTGGACGGTCGAGGGACTGCCGGTGAACGGAACCGGCTTCGAGCCGGGTTGGGACGGTACGACGGCGACTGGAAACAATGTCGACAAGCGCAGCGTGCGTCCGGGCGGCGGTGACTGTGGATCCCTGAGCGGTGACAAGCGATACAGCTCCTACTACGCCGACCCGAACGCGGCCGAAGCCTGGCATGCAGGCAGCACCCAGACCTCGCAGGTGTCGTTGGGTGCGAACAATGACCGCGTGAAGGTGCCCGACCTGAGGATGTGCGACGTCTTCGACGTCTCGACGCTGCGGATCACGCCCGGCGCCAATGTGACCTTCACGTCGAACAGCGCCGCGGTCGACCCGGCAAAATACGTGATCGAGTATGCGATCGGACCCAACCAGGTCGACACCCAGGCCGGCCCTTTCAACGTGGGCGCGAACCTCTATCCGATTGACTCTTCATCGATTCAGACAGCTGCCGCGAACTGCCGCAACGATCCGGGTCCCTGGGCGACCGACCCGGAGGTGGCCTTCGGCCAGGATTGGCGCGATCACGTCAACATGGTGCGCGTGCGCCCGATCGACCCCGCGCTGGTTGCGGTCGGTCCCTTCTCGCTGGGATTGACCACGCCTCTCCAGGCCCGTACCCGGTACAACGGCGGTCCCGACGACGGCCAGCTGATCGCGAATCGAGTGCGGATCGCGAACGAAGGCGGTTGGCCGACCGGCGTCGACGGATCTGGCTGGGCGACGGTGGAGCGGCAGCGCCGCTACGAGGGGCCGCAACTCCAAGTCGCCAAGATCGTCAGTCCGACCAGTTATCTGCCGGGTGATCAGGTGGTCTGGGACCTGAACGTGACGGCCAATCAGGTCTTCGCCGGCATGACCATGCAGAACGTACGAGTCATCGACACGATCCCGGCGGGCCTGTACTTCGACTCAGCCTGCACCCGCGATCTGCTGCCCGCCGGCGTCACGGTCACCTATGATCCGATCGCGCGACGGGCCACCTTCAGCGCCGGTGACGTGCCGATCACCAGTACCGGTTCGCAGCAGCCGATCTTCAACAACAGCGGCGTGGTGGCGCCCCGAAGGTTGCGGATCTGCACCACGATCGACGCGCTTGCACAGCCGGGCGACAGCTATGAGAACACCTTCCAGGCCACGGCTGACAATTCCTACAACGCTCCGACCGCGACGGCGAAGATCATGATCGTCGGGTCGGGCCAGATGGGCATCTCCAAGTCGGTCGACAAGCCGTACGTCGCCAGCGGTGAGAGCTACAAGTGGGCGATCGAGTGGGGCAATACCTCGACGGCGCTGGCCTTCCAGGCTCCCGACGTGATCGACGTACTGCCCTGGAACGGCGATGCTGCGCCCGGGGCGCTCTCGAAGCGGGCGCAGTACGCATCGGACTACCAGGGGCTGGCACGCCTCACGGGACCCCTGGCCGCGCCGACCTATGTCCGCGGTGGTGCGGGGAGCGTCTCAGGGACCTGGTACTACGCGACCGATGCCCCCGCGTCGATCGACCACGATCCACGGGTCGCCGCCAACGACAACCCGCAGACCGCGGGTGGCTTGTGGAGGACCGAGGCGGAGATCACCGACTTCGGTCAGGTCACCGCGGTGCGCTTCGTCTCGAGTACGGCGCTCCCAGTCCAGTCCCGGGTCCGTGCGGTGGTCCCCGCGGTCTCCACCAGCAACCAGCTGGACAACGTCTACGTGAACCGCGCGACGATCTTCTCGCCGACCTTCCCGAACCAGCTGCTGCTCTCGAACGAGCCGTACGTCCAGATGCCGGGCTTCACCGTCGGCGACCTGGTCTGGCTGGACGAGGACGGCGACGGCAAGTTCACCGCCGGCACGGACACTCCTCTGTCGGGGGTGAAGATCCAGGTGATCGACGACAACGGCGACGTTGCCGGGACGGCCACGACTGACGCCGCCGGGCGCTGGTCGGTCGCCGCGCTTCCGGCCGGCACCTATCGGGCTCGCATCCCCAAGGCGATGTTCGCCCCGGGTGCGCCCCTGGACGGCTACTGGGTCACGACGACCGGCTCACTCGCCTCGAACACCTCCAATGAGCAGGACTCGAACGACAACACCGCGACGCCCGACCCGCGGGCCACCGGACTGACGAGTACGTCGATCACGCTGGCCTATCGCTACGACAACAACGGCAACCTGGTGGGTGGAAATGGCCCGCTCGATGACGACGTGGCGGGTCTCGCTGGTCCGTTGATCGGAGCCGACTTCACCAACATGACGCTCGACCTGGCGCTGACGCCGTCCGCCTCACTGACGGTGAGGAAGAAGGTCGACGGTGCGGCGTCGTCGTACGCCAAGGGGCCTTTCGACATCGAGGTGACCTGCGCGTACGCGGGTGACACGGTGGCGGGCTTCCCGACCACAGTGCATCTCGCGATCGACGGCTCCGCGGATCTGAAGGCGCCGTTGGGCTCGGTGTGTACGGCTCAGGAGACGGGAACCGGATCCGCGACCGAGGTCACCATCGCGCCGGCCGATGTCACCCTGGCCAAGACCGATGGCAATCCCGACATCGTGGTGACCAATACCTTCGCCGCCGGTGCCTTCAAGATCCTCAAGGAGGTCAAGGGCACGGGCGCGTCACTGACCGGTGGTTCCTACACCTTCGGTGTGAGCTGCGACTTCAACGGCTCGAAGGCTCCGGTCTTCACCAAGTCGGTGACCATTGCTGACGACGGTTCGGGCCAGTTGAGCTCCGACGAGATCGGCGGGCTGCCGGTCGGTGCGGTGTGCACGATCACCGAGACCGGCACCGGTGGCGCGGACGCGACACCGGCCCCGGTCCAGATCACCATCGACAACGACCCGAACACCGTGCAGACCGTCGGCTTCGTCAACGAGTTCTCCGCCGGGACGATCGCGGTGACCAAGGAACTGGACGGTGCTGCTGCTGCCGACCCCCTCTTTGCCGGATTGATCTACGAAGTGGCGGTGACGTGCGCGATCGAGCGCTCCGGTACCCGGATGCAGCTGTACTCCGGGACCTTGTCGGTCAAGCCGGGCCAGTCGGTGACCGCGACCGTCGATGACCACGGCGTGGCCAAGCCGGTACTGCTTCCGTCCGGAACGCATTGCTGGGCTGCCGAGAGCGTCGATCAGGGCGCCTCCAAGGTGACGATCGAGCACGACAGCTATGCCCACGGTCTCGTGGTGGATGCGGGCAGTCCGGATGACCTGCAGGCGCTCACTCTGAACGTGGTCAACACCTTCGACCAGGCCCGGCTGACGGTCTCGAAGAAGGTCGTCGGTCCCGACCCCGGCGGTCCGTACTCGTTCACGCTGGCATGCACCTACCGGATCACCGAGAACGGCACCACTAGGGACGAGCCCTATTCGCTCGCCGCCATGGATGCCGCTTTCGAGTTGCGAGCCGGGGAGTCGCGCACGATCACCGTGCCGGCCGGAGTCACCTGCAAGGTCGCCGAGACCAATGTGCCCGGCAAGGCGACGGTAACGATCACCGACACGGACCCCTCCACACCGGGCGGCGCGAGCGATGGGCAGGTCGCCCACGTGAAGGGCGTGGACAACGCCGTACAGGTGATCAACACCTTCCCGACCCCGCACGACCCGGGCAAGGGCGACGGATCCGCCGACGGTGGAGGGTCATCCGGGGACGGTGGGTCGTCGGGCGTCAGCGGGCTCCCGGACACCGGAATGCCGGCCCCCCAGGCCGTCCTCTGGTCCGCGCTCGGCCTGGTTCTCCTGGGTGGAGCGCTGATGCTCCGCAGCAGGGCACGCCGACAGATGTGAACAGGGGCAGGACCACGTGCCCGGTCACGCCCGCGTCAGCTGTCGAGGGGGCGCTCGTTGTAGGCGGCGACGCGCTCCTGGCCGGTGAGCGCCTGGATGGCGTCCATGATCTCGTCGGTGACCTCGCGACGGGCGCGGCCGGGCGGAAGGTCGTCGTACCGGCCGGTGAAGTCGAGGGGCCTGCCGAAGCGGACGGTCACCTTCGCCAGCCGCGGCAGCCGGGCGTCGACGGGCTGGATCTCCGTGGTCCCGATCAGTCCCACCGGGACCACCGGAACGCCCGCGGTCAGGGCGAGCTGGGCGACGCCGGTGCGGCCTCGGTAGAGGCGGCCATCGCGCGACCGGGTGCCCTCGGGGTAGATGCCGAAGGCATCTCCTCGATCGAGCACACCGAGAGCGATGTCGAGGGAGTTCATCGCGGCGCGCGTGTCCGTGCGGTCGACCGGCACCATGCCGAGTCCCTCGAACCAGGCCTTGCTGAGCCGGCCCTTGATCCCGCTGCCGGTGAAGTACTCCGACTTCGCCATGAAGACCACCTTGCGTGGTGCGACCACCGGGATCACGACGCTGTCGATGAAGCTGAGATGGTTGCTGGCGATCAGTACGGGGCCGGACATCGGCACGTGCTCGAGACCCTCGATCCGCGGCCGCCAGACGGCCCGCGCCAGCGGGGGTACGAGGGCATGCAGGATCGGATAGAGCACGAGCCAAGCCTAGGGCTCAGGCCACGAAGGGGCGGAGCGACTCCGCAAGCCGCTGGGCGACATCGTCGACCGTCCCGACGCCGTCGACGGTGACGAGAAGGCCGCGGCCGGCGTAGAGGGCCAGGAGCGGAGCGGTCTGCTCGGCGTACACGTCCTGGCGGTGCCGGATGACCTCTTCCGTGTCATCGAGCCGGCCTTCAATGGCGGCCCGCTCGGTGAGGCGCCGGGTCAGCACCTCGACCTCGACGCTGAGCTCGAGTACGGCGTCGAGGTGCGTGCCCTGCTCCTTGAGGATCGTATCGAGGGTGGTGACCTGCCCGAGTGTGCGCGGGTAGCCGTCGAGGAGGAAGCCCTCGGCGCAGTCCGCGGCCGCGAGCCGGTCGCGGACGAGGGCGTCGGTGAGCTCGTCGGGCACGTACTCGCCGCGGCTCATGTACGCCTGTGCGGCGAGCCCCAGCTCGGTCTTCTGGGCGAGATTGCTCCGGAAGATGTCTCCGGTGGAGATCGCGGGGATGCCCAGACGCCGGCTCAGAAGGGCGGCTTGGGTGCCCTTGCCCGATCCGGGCGGGCCCATCAGGAGGAGACGCATCGAATGTCCTTTCGGGGGAGGTCCGGCTCAGGAGCGCCGGACGTACTCGGACTTGAGCTGCATGGCGCCGATGCCGTCGATCTTGCAATCGATGTCATGGCCACCGAAGCCGTCGGCGAGGCGGATGTTCTTGACCTTCGTGCCGACCTTGACGACGAGGCTGGAGCCCTTGACCTTGAGGTCCTTGACGACCGTCACGGTGTCGCCGTCGGCGAGCGGCGTACCGAAGGCGTCGGTGATGACGGCCGCGGAGGATGTCTCGCTCTCCTCGGCACTCCACTCGTGGCCACACATGGGGCAGACGAGCAGGGCGCCCTGTTCATAGGTCATGTCCTCGGAACAGGCGGGGCACGGCGGCAGGTTGTCGGTCATGCGGTCTTCCTCTCTGGCGGGGTGGGCTGGTGGGCGATGCGGTGGGCATGGAGCCGGGCATGTTCGATGGCGTCCGGCGTGGTGGCGAAGAGGTGTCGCTCATGGGCGAGGCGCTGGTGGACGCCGAGTTGTTCGAGGACCTGACGGTGTTCGGGCCGTACGCCGGACAGGAGGACGGTCACCCCGCGTCCTTCGAGGCGACCGATGACATCGGCGAGCACGTGTGCTCCGGTGGCGTCGACGGCTGTCACATGCGACATCCGGAGTACGACGACCCGGACCCGGCCGACCTCCGCCAGTTCGAGCAGGAAGTCATGTGCGGCGGCGAAGAAGAGCGGCCCGTCGATGCGATAGGCGACGATGTGCTCGTCGACCAGGTGGCGCTCCTCGTCCCGGTGATCGGAGGAGTCGAGTTCGACCTCCTCCAGCCGCGCCGTTCGTGCCGTCTGGCGCAGGGCGAAGAAGCCGGCCGCGACGATGCCGATGATCACCGCGTAGACCAGGTCGAAGGCGATCGTCGCCACGGCCGTCGCCACCAGGGTGACCGCGTCGCCGCGGGTGGACCGGACGAGGGCGGTCAGGCTCGATACGCGGATCATCTGGATCGCCGTCGCGATCAGCACGCCGGCGAGGGCGGCCAACGGGATCTCCCCGACCAGGCCGGCCGCCACCGACACGACGATCAGGAGGAGGGCGGCGTGGCTCAGCGCGGCCAGGCGCGAGGAGGCGCCGGCGCGGACGTTGACCGCGGTGCGGGCGAGCGCGGCAGTCGCCGGGATGCCGCCGAAGAGCGGGCTGACCAGGTTCGCGAGTCCCTGTCCGACGAGTTCCCGGTCGGGATCGTGGCGCTGACCGACACTCATGGCATCGGCGACGGTCGCCGACAACAGCGACTCGAGCGCACCGAGGGCGGTGACCGCGAGCGCCGCGAGGAGAAGGGTGTCGAAGTCGCTCCAGGGAATGCCGGGCAGGTGCGGCGCCGGTAGGCCCGAAGGGATCCTCCCGATGGTGGCGAGGTTCCCATGGAGGAGCGCATTGGCGGCGGTGACTCCGGCGACGAGCGGAAGGGCGACCGGGAAGCCCGGGCGCAGCCGGGCGGCACCGACGATCGCGACAGCGAGGCCGATCGCGGTCGCCGCGGGAGCCCAGGCCGGTGACTCGAACCAGGTCCGCACCGCGTCGAAGGCCGCCACCGGGATCTTCCCGGCCCGGGCCGGGACGCCCAGCGCTGCCGGCACCTGCTGCAGCGCGATGATGATCGCGATCCCCGCTGTGAAGCCCTCGATGACCGGAACCGGGACATAGCGGATCGCGCGTCCGGCGCCGGTGAGCGCGAGCGCGGTCAGCATCAGGCCGGCGAGCAGGCCGACGACCAGAACGCCGTCGGTCCCGTGGGCGGCGACGATCGGGATCAGCACGACCGTCATCGCCCCGGTCGGCCCGCTGACCTGCAGATTGCTGCCGCCGAAGACGGCGGCGACCGCGCCCGCGACGATGGCCGTGACGAGACCCGCCTCCGCGCCGACGCCGGAGCTGACGCCGAAGCCCAGCGCGAGCGGGAGCGCCACCAGGGCCACCATCACGCCGGCGAGGAGATCTCGGCCGATGCTCGCCGAGCTCCAGTCGGCGCGGCGGGGGAGCAGCCGGCTCAGGGTCCGCGCCGAGGGCGGCGTACTCACTCCTTGCTCGAGCTGGCGACGACCATGAGTTCGTCCTCGAACTCGGTGCGTGCCTCCGCGATCCCGGCAAGGATCGCGCGCGCCGCCATCAGCAGGTCGCGGACCTCGGGGACGCTGATCGAGTAGACGACCTCGGCGCCGCGCCGGTACGACGTGACCAGCGAGGTACGCCGGAGGATGCCGAGCTGCTGGGAGAGATTGCTGGGCTCGATGACGATCTGCTCGAGCAGTTCGTGGACGGCATGGTCGCGCTCGGCGAGCAGTTCCAGGATCCGGATCCGCGCTGGGTGTCCGAGCGTCCGGAAGAACTCCGCCTTCGCCTGATACAGCGGTACGCCCACAACGGATCCCTTCACGACGGCGCGGCCAACACGACTACTTTACTTGAAGATGTCTTCATGTCTTAAATCGGTCCGGGGTGAGGGCGCATTGGACGATGGTCGGCCTGCCGTCCATACTGCTCATATGAACAGATCTTCAGATATCGCCTGCGATGTCCGGGTCGTCGACCAGGACCGGGTCAGGGCGGTGCGCGAGGCGATGCCGGCCGAGGATCTGGTCGGGGAGGTCGCCGACGTCTTCTCGATCCTCGGTGACCCGAACCGGCTGCGGCTGTTGATCGCCCTGCTCGAAGGTGGCGAGATGTGCGTCTGTGATCTCGCGGCCGCGTCGGGGATGAGCGAGTCCGGGGCGAGCCACGCGATGCGGCTGCTGCGTGCCCATCGGATCGTCTCGGCGCCGCGACGCGCCGGGCGGATGTCGTACTACAGACTCGCCGACGGCCATGTCCGCATGCTGCTGGACGTCAGCCTCAGCCACAGCGAGCATGCGGCTGCCCTCCACGTCGAGCGGGGGAGCGCCGATGACTGACGGTCACGACCACGGTTCAGCCGGACACAGCCACGGCGTGAGCAGCGACGCCGACCGTCGCTACCTCTGGGCGGCGCTGCTGCTGCTCGCCGGCTTCATGGTGGGCGAGGTGATCGTCGCCTTCGCGGCGAAGTCCCTGGTCCTGCTCTCCGATGCCGGCCACATGCTCTCCGATGTCGGCGCTATCGCCGCTGCCCTCTGGGCGATGAGCTTGGCCGAGCGGCCCGCCGAGGGCGTGTGGACCTTCGGGTGGAAACGATCGGAGATCCTCTCCGCGGCGATCAACGGCATCACGCTCGTGGTCGTCTCGGGCATCGTGACCTTCGAGGCGGTACGTCGCCTCGTCCACCCGCCCGAGACGAGCGGCGGGCCGGTCCTGGTCGTCGCCCTCGTCGGCGTCGCCGTCAATCTCGTAGCGACGTACATCCTGGCCCGGGCCAATCGTTCCAGCCTGAACGTCGAGGGCGCCTACAAGCACGTCCTCACCGACCTCTACGGCTTCATCGGCACGGTGATCGCCGGAATCGTCATCCTGACAACGGGTTTCGA
>JASLCW010000330.1 GCA_030151765.1 Marmoricola sp. | reverse complement strand
GGGCGAAGAAGGCACCCGGCTCGACACCGGCGTACCCGGTCTCGATGTGCACCTTCTTGATCACCGGACGGTGCACCAGCGTCGACTCCGCAGCCAGCCCACAGGCATGGCTCGCGGCGGCGTTGCGCGAGTCGGCGGAGGTGCTCACCCTCCAGGTGTAGATGCCCGGCTTGCTGACCTTGACCGACGGCGTACGAATGGTGCCGTTGCGGAGGGCGAACCGGACCGTACCAACAGCGGCTGTCGTCGTGCACATGCCCGCACTTCGCTTGGACACCGGGCCGTACAGCGTTGCGGTGCCACGTGCGCTCCCACCGGCGACATAGCCGTCGATGGTCACGTTGTCGGCCAGCGTGGCCGAGCCGGTGCGGCCCTTGCCGCTCACCGGCAGGCTGACCTTGGCAGCCGAGGCGCGCGTACTGATCTTGGGCGCGACCGCGCGGACAGCACCCACGACGACGACATTGGACGGGGGCGTCGTTACGACTGCCGGCTTCACACCGCCCCGCGGCGTCGGCGGCGTGAAGCTCGCCGTTGCCTGGTTGGTGATGCTGCCCACGGCCACGTCCGCCGCGGTCACGTCGTACGTCGCTGTGAACTCGGCGGCGTCGCCGGGCGCGATCGATGCGACGGAGGCCGGGCTGATCGCACTGAGTCCGGTGAGCGGGTCGACGACGGAGACGTCGTGCGCCGTACCGAGGCCGTCGTTGGTCACGGTGAACGTGTAGGTGATCTCATCACCCTCGTCCGCCTTGCCCGGGAAGCCCTTGTCGGTCGTGATCTTCGAAGCCTTCACGATCCGCAGCGAGGGCAGCGGCGTCACGGTACCCACGGTGTCGTCATCCATCGGCGAGGTCACCCGATCACGGCCGTACGAACCCTCGGCCGTCGCCGAGTTGTAGACCTCACCCTGGTCGACGTCGTCCTGAGTGACGACGTAGGTGTCGGCCGAGAAGGTGCGCGAGTCACCCGGCGCGAGGTCCACGCTCGCCGGTGTGATGCCGGTGACCGCCGCGACGTCGTCATTCACACCGACGCCGGTGATCGGCACATTGCCGGTGTTCGTGACGACGAACGAGTACTGCAGCGTCTCGCCCTTGTCCGCGACGCCGTTGCCGTTGGTGTCATCGAGTGTGGAGGACTTGTCGATGCTCAGCGCCGGCGCAGGTGCGTCGACGGTGTCCGTGTCCGTACTGGATCCGTCCAGATCGGGGCCACTGCCGCTCGGGTCGGGAGCCGTCACGACCGCGGTGTTGCTGATCGCGGCGGGTGCGTCGTCGTCGACATCGACCACCACCTGGACGGTCTTGCTGGCGCCGGGAGCCAGATCGGCGAGATCCCAGCTGACGTCCTGGCCGGTCGCCGTCCCGCCGGCCGTGGCGGAGACGAAGGTCAGTCCGGTCGGCAGGCTGTCGGTGACGACTGCGTCCTTGATGGTCTCGCCGATCAGGGTGTTGGTCACCTTGATCGAGTACGTCGTCTGCTGGCCCTGGACCAGCGCCGTGACGCCGTCGTCCTTGGCGATGGTGAGGCCGCCGGCGGCGGCCACGCTGCGGCAGTCCTGCGCCGTGTTGTTGGCCATCACCGGGTCGTGCATCGTGCCGGAGATGACGGCGCCGGCGCAGACATCGTCGGATCCGATGTTCGCCGCTGCCTGGACCGGGATCGCGAGGGACTCGGTCTTGTTGAGCTTCAGCGTGCGCGGATCGCCGTTGTCGTCGACCGGCGTACAGGTCAGCGTGACCGGGCCGGCGATCGGTACGGTCGCGCCGCCGGGAGCCGTGCAGGACCAGCCCGCAGGCACCAGGTCGGTGACCGACAGGCCTGCCGGGATGTCCACCTTGACCGTGGCCGGCGCGTTGTCCGAACCGCCCTTGTTGGTCACCTTGAAGGTGACCGTGCCCGGACGGCCCGGCTGGAGCGGACCGTTGGAGCCGGCGGTCACGGCCAGGTCAGCCTCGGCGATCTCGGCACAGACCGCGACCGGCTCGGCCGGCAGGGTCTCGTTCGAATCAACGACCGCGTTGTTGCAGGCGAGATCGCCGACGGTCGCGTTGTTCGGAACGGAAGTGGTGAAGGTGAAGGAACGCGAGTCGCCGCCGGCGAGGGTGCCGTTGACGGTCGCGCGGATGCCGCGCGCTCCGGCGGCCGTGGTTCCCCAGTCGTTCACCGTTCCGGCAGCGCCCGGGTCGATCTCGGGCCGGCTCGGGTTCGTCGAACCCGTGTAGGCGAGGTCGATGCCCGCGGAGACATCACTCACCGCGTTCAGTGAGAGCGGGATCGTCGAACCGCGGGGCGTCTGGGCGGCGGTGAGTCCATGGTCGTTGTTGTACGGCAGTACGTCGTACGCGACGACATTGTGCAGCGCGGTGTTGCCGGTGTTCTCCAGCGTGATGCGGTACTTCAGGTCCGTCGTACCGGGTGCCACGAAGTGGTGGACCGAAGTGGACTTCACCCAGTTGCAGCCGTCGGCCGCCGAGGCGTCCGGCAGGCAGATCTCCTTGACGGCGCGCACGCCGTACGAGGTCGCGACCTGGACGCCCCCGCTCGTCGCCGTGGCGAAGGACTCGGTCGTCACACCGTCGTTGTCGGCGTCAGGCGTGTCCGTCACCGCGGCAGGATTCGCCCGGAAGCGGCCGCTGTTCTCCGTCGGCTGCCAGGTGTTGCTCGTCGCGGTCTGGTAGTAGTTGTTCGCGTCGCCGACCCAGACCACCGCGGTCAGTGAGGTGCCCGGCACGGCGCTCGGCGTGGGGGTCGCCTTCACGGTCAGCTGCTCGAAGTTGACGGCCGAGAGCGGGAGGTCCGACGGCCACGTCGCCACGACGACACTGCGCTGCACACCACTCACGGTGACCGTGCGGTACTGGAAGGTGGCGCCGGGAACACCGGCCACGGACGCCGAGTTCGGCAGCACCTTCCAGCCGACCGGGGCGAAGTAGGTCAGCTGCGGCCGGATCGGGTGATCGGGCTCGGGGTTCGTGATCGCACCGTGCATGACGTAGGTGACCGGGTCACCAGGTGCGGCGAGGCCTCCGCCCGGCACGGTGACCGAGTCGAAGCCGGCACCGATCGTCGGCGTGATGCGGGTCAGCTGGATCGTGCGCTGTACCGTCTCGCTGAGGCCGACGGCCGGGAGCGGGGTGCCGCCGACGCCCGGCTTGTCGAGGACGGTCCCGGCCGGGTACGTCGGATAGGTCATCGTCACCGTTGCGGTGTTGGTGAGCAGCTTGCCGATCGGCGCGGTGTCGGAGACGCGCGCGAGGAAGTCGACGTACGCGTCCTTGGAGGTGTTGTCGGTGACCTGCACCTTGCCGGCCGGGATGTCGGCGACCGTCACCTTCGCGGTCTTGAACCAGCCACCGCTGGGCGCGTCGACGGAGCCGCCGGCCACCACCGGAGTACTGCCGGAGGTGATATTGCCGGCGCCGTCGTCGGCGGTCCACTCGATGGTCGCCGCATAGCTGCGGGAGCGGATCCGCCAGACCGGGTAGTCGGCATTCACCAGGTCGTTGTCGACGACCGTGCCGGTGCCGATGGTGTTGCCGAGGTTCTGGACGAGAACCTCCCAGCCGTTGTTGGTGATCGGCGCACCACCCGGGCTCGGCATGTTGGCGGCATAGATCTGGTTGGGATAGGTGCCGCTGACGATGCCCTCGCCGACGTGCCCCTCACCATTGGCCACCAAACCGCTGGGGTTGTTGTAGGAGCCGTAGGTCAGGCCCTTCTCGGCGTCCATGGCGCCGAAGGGGTCCCAGCAGGCGACCGTCTGGGTGGTCGAGAAGTCAGCGGTCTTCGTGGTGTGAGCGGGGTCGAGATAGGTCGCCTCGATGTGCACCTGGGGCTGCACAGTCGCGGAGAAATTGCAGCCCGTGGCGTCCGCGGCGGTGAAGTTCGCTCCGGGATAGGAGAGCTGAATCTCCCGTCGCTGGAAGAGGTCGGTGTAGCCGTTCATGCCCGAAGCGATGTTCGTGCCCCAGAAGCCCCGGGCGTTGTAGTCGGGATTGGCCAGAGTCCCTCGCGTCCAGGTAACCGTGTGGGTCACGGGGTCGTACGTGCCCGGGTCGCTGTTGGCCACGCTGCCTCCACCTGAAGAGACATAGTCGGCCTCGGGCGGGAGGGTCACGCTCACCTTGTAACTGCCGACCGCGTAGACCCCCGCGCTCTTCACGTGATTGCCGCTCGACCAGACGACATTGCCGGCCGAAGCGGTCAGCCACAGCTCGTGCGGAACACCCGGGTTGACGCTCAGCGCGCTGGTGCCGTCGTTGAAGCGCGGGGCGACATTGCCGCTCAGACTGCCCACTGCCACGTGCCACGCGACATCCGTCGCATTGGCCGTCACCGGCGCGGTCGCCGTCGGCGACCCGATCGTCGCCGACTGCTTGATCGCGAAGCCGTCGGGATAGAAGCCGCCCTCGGGGAAGGCATTGCCGCCGTTCGTGACGGATGCACGGAAGGTGTAGGCGATCTCGAAGGTGCCGGCATCGCCAGCGGCGACATTGCCGAGGTGCACGGTGTAGCCGTTGGCGTTGTCACCCGTCGCTGTGGCCCCCGGAGCACCTGGCGGCGGAACGAAGCCGGCGTAGTTCATCAGGAAGGTGTTCGCCGGCAGCAGACCGCTCGGATCGGGCTGCGAGCCCGCGAAGGCGATCGTGGTGTCGTCGCAGGCCGCCGTACCGCAGGAGTACTGCACCCGATAGGTGATCCGGTTGCTGTGCTGACCCGCCTGGATGTCGGTGATCACGTCACCGGTGCTGGTGTCGACCGGCGTGATGGTCACGTTCAGGACGCCCCCACCGGCAGCTGAGGCGACACCGGGCACCATCCAGCCTGCTCCGAAGAGCAGGGCGACGACCACGAGGAGGATCTGGGGCAGGGAACGGGCAGGTCGAGAGGACGGCCTCGACGAGGGCAGCTTCGCCACGGGAATGCACCTTTTTTCGGGAACGGGTGGCGGGCGCTCGCGGTCGCCGGGGAGCGACACGAGACCCCGCCTTCACCCGAATATCGGTGCAGGAGGCACCCCGGTCACGGGTGAGCGACGGACCTCCCCCGGAATCTCCCCCGGGGGAATCTTCGACTCACCCTCGAACAGGTGACGCAACGGCCCGGACCCATGTCCGTGGGTCCGGGCCGTTGCGAGATGTCGAGCTACTTGACCTTGCGGGTCTTCGCGGACGTCGCGGCGACGGTCGTGTAGCCGGGCGCGCTGCCCGTGACCTTCACCGTGATCTTCTTCCCGCGGTACGACCGGACCAGCTTGAGCCGGCCCTTCGTCGCGCCGCGGATCGCCTTGCCGTTCACGAACCACTGGTAGCGGAGAGTGACCTTGGCGCCGGCCGCGGACCAGGTCCCGGTGCGTACGACGAGCCGCTTGCCGACCTTGGCCGCACCGGTGATCACCGGCTTCTTGGCGGCGATCGTGCCGGCCTTCACCGCGGCGGTGGCGGTCGAGGACACGGACGAGTCGGCGTACCCGGGCTTGGTTCCGGTCACCTGCACGCTGATCGCCTTGCCCAGCAGGCCCGAGGTCAGCCGGAGGCTGGTCCCGGTGGCGCCGGCGATCGGCTTGCCGCCGGCGAGCCAGGTGTAGGCGAGCTTCACGTCACCCGGTCCCCACGGAGCCACCGTGACCGACAGCGTCTTGCCCACGACAGGAGTGCCGCTGATGGCCGGCGTCGTCGTGGTCAGGGAAGCGGCCGCGATGGTCACCTGCGCCGTCGTGGTCGCGTCGGCGAAGCCGGTCCGCGAGCCGGTGACGGACAAGGTGATCGTCTTGTTGACCAGAGCCGCGTCGGTCAGGGCCAGCGGCGCGTCCGTGCCGAGGACGGTGTTGCCGTCCTTCCACTGGTAGTGCGTGGTCACACCGGCGTCCCAGCTACCGACATCCGCACCGAGACTGCCGCCGATGGCCGGCGTACCGGTGATCGTCGGCGTCGGCGTCGAGGTCTGGTCCAGGCCGAGGTCCAGGGCCAGGCTTCCGCTCCACAAGGAGTGGCCGAAACGGTTGCCGTCATCGGCCCACAGCACCTCGCGGACCCCACCCGTCGCCGTCGAGGCCGGCGCCACGGCGAAGCCCTCGAGGTTGTAGTTGGGGAGGTTCGCGGGCGCCGCGTAGTAACGGTCGACCGTGAACTTGCCGTTGCTGCCGATCTTCATCAGCGCGGTCGCATTGCCACAGGTGTTGTCGCAGTGCGCCCAGATGCGGCCGAGATCCGCGTCGAAGGAGTCGTCCATGACGCCGGCCATGCCGGAGTCGATGTCGGACAGGCGCACCCACGTGTGGTCGTCGTTGAGGACATAGGCACGCAGGTGACCGGTCTTCTCGACGGCGGCGAAGAAGACGCCGCTGGTGACCTTGTGCGGGTAGTTCGCCGGCTTGTAGAGGTCGCCGGCGTCGGTGCGGAAGCCCGATGCGGTCAGGAAGCTGTCGGGCACGAAGGCGACGCCCTCGAAGCCGAGGTTGGCGTCCGCGTTCGTGAAGCCCTCGAGGTCGCCGGTCAACAGCCACTGGTCGCTGGCGACGAGAGCCGTCGCCGACGAGTTGGGGTCGAACTTGAGCAGTGAGTCCAGCGGTACGCCGGACGCGGCGTTGTCGCGCTCGGTGGTGATGTAGAGCGCGCCGTCGGAGCCGACGGTCAGGCCCTCACTGTCCGGCAGGCCGGTGCCGCCGGGGAAGCGGATGTCCTTGCCGTCGGCCCAGCCGTTGGCGGTGTCCTTGACCCAGCCGCCACCGCTGCGGAGCAGGCGGTAGACGTGGCTCTTGTTCTTGACGGCGTAGAGGATGTCGGAGTTCGCCGGGTCGAAGGCGAGACCGCTCAGGTCCTGACCGGAGAGGCTGGTCACCCAGGAGCACTGCGGGTCGATCGTGGTCGGCGAGGCACTGCCCGGCCAGGTCCGGACACCCGCGGGGATCGTTCCCGGCGCGGGGCCGGAGTCCTCGGTCTGGCACGGGGCCTCGGGCGGCGTACCGCCACCGGGGCCGTCGCCCGTCTCGACATCGTCCGGGGTCGACATCCCGAGGGTCGAGGCGCCCGGGGAACCGATGCTGCCCTTGCCGCTGGTCCAGCTGCCCTCGGAGTCGCCCGCGGTGGAGATGGTCCAGCCGGTCGTGTCGGACTTGGCACCCACGTGGGCCGCGTCGACCCAGCCGCTCTGACCCTTGGCGGTCTCGAAGCCGGCGGCATAGGAGACCGAGTCCACCTCGGCACCGGTGCCGTCGTAGATGTGGATCGCGTTCGGCCCCTTGTTCAGCGTGTGCGTCTTGCCGTTGTCCAGCACCTTCACGGAGTCCTTCAGACCCCAGTCACTGCGGAACTCGGCCGCGGGAAGGTCGGTGACGATGACCGACTCACCCGGTGCGACGGTGCCGAAGGAGGTCAGCGGCAGACCCGTCGCCGGCGTCGCGGTGATGTTGTCGTAGGTCCAGCCGGTGAGGTCGACGGGAGTGGCGCCGACATTGGTCAGCTCGGCGTACTCACCGTCACCGCCGCTGGTGCTCGACACCAGGCCGCCGTAGGCGAACTCGGTGATCCGCATGGCGCCGGTCGCGGCGAGGCGCACGCTGGCCGGCGTTCGGCCGCCGAGGCTGGAGACGCCGGGTGAGCCGATGCTGCCCTTGCTGCTGGTCCAACTGCCCTCGGCGTCACCCGCCGTGGCGATCGTCCAACCGGTCGTGTCCGACTTCGCGCCCACGTGGGCGGCGTCGACCCAGCCGGCCTTGCCCTTCGCCGACTCGAAGCCGGAGGCGTACGACACCGAGTCGACCTCGGTGCCGGTGCCGTCGTAGACGTGGATCGCGTTCGGACCCTTGTCGAGGGTGTGCGTCTTGGCATTGCTCAGCACCTTGACCGAGGCCTTCAGGCCCCATTCGGCGCGGAATTCTGCGGCGGACAGGTCGGTCACGATCACCGATTCGCCCGGTGCCACCGTCCCGAGGGCGGCGAGGGGCAGTGCGGTCGCGGGCGTGGCCGCCTTGTTGTCATAGGTCCAGCCGGACAGGTCGACGGGGGCATCGCCGATGTTGGTGAGTTCGGCGTACTCACCGTCGCCGCCGGCCGCGCCCGTCGCGAGGCCGCCGTACGCGAATTCGGTGATCCGGAGTTCGCCACCGGTCGTGGCTTGAGCAGTGGGCATCGTCGTCGCCAGCGCGAAGGCGCTGAGTGCACCTGTCAGCGCGACGGAGACGGGGGTACGAAGGGATCGCACGGAAGGACTCTTTCGTCGGGAACGAGGAACCGCCGCCATGCTCGGGCTCGCTCACCAACGCTTCCGGACCCGGAGGCGTCCTCCGGGAGAACGTGACGTGACGACTTCGTCAGACGACGGCGCCGTTCCCGTCCGCGCGAACCGCCTCGACCCGCGGCCGCGTCGCCCGGGCCCGGTCGGTGGCCAGCCCGATCACGACGCCGTACGCGATCAGGGCGACCTGCGCGAGCGCCCCGCCGATCGACATCACCACGATCCCGGCGACCGCGACACTGTCCTCATTCGTGTCCCGGGCGATCCCGAAGAGGATGCCGCCGAGGATCGAGACGACGATGCCGGCGACGAGCAGCTTTCCCGCGGTGACCATGCGGGGAGCATGCCACGTGTGGTTCTGGCCGTGGCCTGTTTACCCTCCCCGGCCGCGGCAGCCAGTCGCGCAGATTGCGCGGGACACCATCGGACCGGTCCGGACGATCGTGGGTCAGTTGTAGGCCCACGGCGCTTCGATGATGTCAAACAAGTCGCGCGCCACCCAGTACATCCGTCCACCGCGCCCCATCGTCCCGACCTCGGCAAGCCATCCTCGCGCGACCGCGTCTTTGATGACGTTGCGCGCGCCCTGGGTGGTCAATCCGGTCTTGCCCTGAAGGCGGGCGACGGTCACGAACGGGTTGCTGAAGATGAGTTCAATCAAAGTCGGCAGATGGGAGCGAGACTTGGCGGCCTCAGCGATGTAGCGCTCGCGGACGTCCACGAGGCGCTCCGCGCGGCTCACCGCGTCATCAGCGGACCGGCGGACCGCAGTGAGGAAGAACTGGAGCCACTCCTGGATCGCGCCCAGCTCGCGAACCTCCTGGAGACGCTGGTAGTACTCGCGGCGGTGCTGCTCCAGGTAGCCCGAGAGATAGAGGAGCGGCGTGTCGAGCCTGCCCTCCTCCATCAGCATGAGGTTGATGAGCAAGCGGCCGATGCGACCGTTGCCGTCAAGGAAGGGATGGATGGTCTCGAACTGGTAGTGCATGAGCCCGCAACGGATGAGAGCAGGCAGTTCGCCGGGGTCGTTCACGAATTCCTCCCAGTCCTTGATGAGGCCAGGGAGGTCACCCGGGAGCGGCGGCACATATGCCGCCGTGTCGGGACTGTCCGTCGGCGAACCGACCCACACAGGCGTACGCCTGATTTCGCCGGGCAACTTCTCAGCACCGCGAACGTCTGAGAGCAGCGTGCGATGCAGTTGGAGGACCAGGCGCTGACTGATGGGAAGATCCTTGACCAAGGCGTAGCCCTGTCGCGTGGCGGCCATGTAGCGCTCGACCTCAGCGATGTCTTCGCTCGCCGTTGGAATCCCGGCAGCCTCGGCTTGGAGGACATCGGAGAGCGACGCCTGCGTACCCTCGATGCGCGAGCTCGCCACTGCCTCTTGGGTCAGATAGGGGCCGAGGAGCAACTCGGGGTCGCGGATGAGCGCTCCAAGACCTTGGAGTCTTCCCAGCGAGGCATCAGCGTCCGACAGCGCCTTCACCGTCCGAGAAGCCAACGCGAGCTCCCGTGGGATGACGCTCGGCTTGAAGTACCAGAACGCCCACTTGTTTCCGGGCTCCCGAGTTGCTTCACCGAACGTCGAGGATGCGAAGCGCTCAGGATCCATAGCGCAACAATACCAAGTTAACCAGCCATCTACTTGCATCTTCCTGCGACGTTGCAACTCGCCTACGCCACCAGAAACGCAACTGCAACGCACCTCGCGGGGCACTTGCAACGACACTCCGATGCTGCGAATTCGGTTGCAGCGTCCGAACATGCTGCACCGAAATGGGCTCAACGCCGCCGAAGCCGTCCGTGGATCGAAGCTAAATAGGCACATGCTCTGAAGTCGCGACGAACTTCAGAATCGAGATGTGGCCGTCAGGATGACGACCCGGCATAGACGCACTCGCCACCGACCCAGGTCGACCGAACCTCCAACTCCGCGAGAGAGTCCACCTGCACGGTGAACGGATCGTCGGATACCTCCACGAAGTCCGCCAGCATCCCCGGCTGCAGTCGGCCTTTCCGGGATTCGTCGCCCGACGCGTAGGCCGCGCCGGGGCCGTAGAGAGCGAGCGCCTCATCGACGGTGATCCGCTGCTCCGTGCCTATCTCGGTGCCGTCCACCGCCCGCCGCTGTACGCAACTCGCGATCCCCAGAAGTGGTTCGAGTGGCCCGCACGGATAGTCGCTCGACCCTGCCACCGGGACTCCGGCGTCAATGAACCACCGATGGGCGAACATCCTGCCCAGGCGCTCGTGACCGTAGAGGCTGACGAGCTTGTCGCCGTGGTAGCGAGCGTACGCTGCGAAGGGAACGACGGCGAGATCCAACCGCTTGATCCGCGCGACGATTTCATCGTCGACGATCGAGCAGTGCTCGATCCGGTGCCGCAGGTGATCCGGACCGACTCCCCGCGCCGCCTCGTGTGCGTCGAGGAGCAGCCGGATCGCGTTGTCTCCGTTGGCGTGAACGGCGATCGCCAACGCAGCCTCCCGAGCCTCCCGCACAAGATCGTTGAGAGCCGCCGCATCGGTCACCTGCATGCCGTGGTCGTCGGTCCCGCAATAGGCTTCCGAGACCCAGCAGTTGCCGCCCGCGCAGGCGCCGTCGACGAAGGCCTTGATGCCGACGATCCGTAGCCGGTCGTCACCCAGCCCGGAGGTGATGCCGGCCTCCCGGAGCGCGGGGAGGCTCGGATACGCCATCAGGACGCCGGTACGCATGGTGAGCAGACCCCGTTCCCGGGCCAGGGAGAGCAACCTCAGGTCGTCGGGACCGCAGAGGGCATCGCACCCGGACGTGATGCCGGCCGCATGGAAGCGCTCGAGCGCGCGGCGCAGCCCGCCGATTCGAGCCTCCATCCCGGAGGGAGGAATCAGACTCCGGCCGCCGTGGGCCAAGGACGGATAGGCGAGATCGAAGAGCGCCTGCTCGTAGACGACTCCAGTGAGTACGCCGGAAGCATCGCGGCCCAGAGCGCCACCGGAGGGATCGGGCGTCGCGTCATCGAGGCGGGCCGCCGCCAGACCAGCGGAGTTGAGCACCCCCCAGTGCGCGGCCACATGCATGACCAGGGTCGGCTTCGCACCGGTGACCCGGTCCAGGAACCAGCGATCGATCACCTCACCGCCGGTGGTCTTCGTCTGGTCGTATCGCGAGCCCACCACCCAATCGACCTCGGGACGCGCAGCCTCCTCCCGCAGCAACCGTGTCAGCACCTCCGCGTCGGCGGCCACCTCGGGCGAACAGTCCACATGCACGAGGTTCTCGGCGGTCATCGTGGGATGCAGGTGAGCGTCGTTGAAGCCGGGCAACACCACGCCAGAGAGGTCGATCCGTTGATCGACCGGGAACCGCGCGGCCAACTCGGCGACGCCCCCCGTCGCTACCACGGACTCACCCCGCACGATCATCGCCTGGGCCGGGCCCGTCGGAGTGCGGATCGCCCGGGCAGTGACCAGAGTCCAGCCGGACCGGCCGAGCGAGGCACCGACCGTGCCCGTCATCGGCGGACGGCCCCGTGGGTACTGATCTGCCCGTACGGCGGATACAGCGTGTGCGAGCCGGTGTCGTACCCCTGAACCCCATGGCGGACGGCAACGGCGTACGTGGGCGAGCACAAGGGCAGATAGGGCAACTGGGCCATGAAGACCTGCTGCACCAGGCCGGCACGCACCCGGACGGTAGCGAGGTCGCGGGCGGCCCGGAAGGCGTCGTAGGCCGCGTCGAGCTCGGGGACGCGAGCATGCTGCCAGTTGCCGCCGCTGTCGGCGGCACAGTCGCTGCGGCTGAATCCGAGCACTGCCTCGATCGCATCGGGCCACAGCCACTTCGAGAGGAATGCGGCCGGGCGGGTGGCGCAGGCACGATAGAAGGGCTCGAAGACGTCGACGTAGCGCATCTGGAGCTCGATGCCCGCCGCACGCAACTGGGTGGCGAGCGCGTTCGCGACCCGGCGACCCTGTCCGGTGTCCTGCGCGACACAGTCGAGCACCATGGTCTGGTCGTCACGTCTCAACAGACCGCGCTCGTTGCGTGTCCAGCCCAGACGAGCGAAGACCAGCTGTGCTTCGTCGATCGTCATCGCCCGGTGCGCGCCGGCGTCGTAGGTGTCGGCCAAGTCGTCAGCGAGCGGCACCGGACTTCGCCGGGCGTCGCCGCGTCCCTCGAAAGCCTCGGCAACCAGCCGGTCGCGGTCGACGTAGGCCTCGATCGCCTGCCGCAAGGACCGGTCGCCGAAACCACGGGGATCGTCGAAGTTGAGGGCCAGGTAGTACTGGGAGTTCTCCACATGCTCGACACATCGCCAGTCCGCGGCCAACTCCGGGTCCTCGAACCAGGTCGGTGAGACGTCGCGGATGACATCGACGTCGACGCGCCTCAATGCAGCTCGGCGATCCGCGCGGTCGGGGACCGCCAGCCATTCGATCCGCGGGTCATGAGCATCCCGACGGACACGTTCGGCAACGACCATCGCCTCGTCGGCGCGCACGACGCGATAGGGCCCGGTTCCGTCGGCGAGTCCGGGCTGGTACGGCGTACCGTCGCGCCACCGGCGCGCGGGGTTGACGATGGCGGTGTGGGTACCCCACAGCAGCACCGGCAACCGCGAGCACGGGTGTTTCAAGGTGATCTCGACGGTGGCATCGCCGACGGCGCGCACCTCGTCGACGGGGTCCCAGTACCAGAGCTGGCGAGTCCAGCCGGCACCCCAGCGACAGCGCTCGAGTGCGGCGACGACCGCGCCCGCGTCGCAGGGGTCCCCCGAGTGGAAGCGAAGATCCGGGCGGAGCCGAAGTCGCCAGGCGAGACCGTCCGGCGAGGTGTCCCAGGCCGAGGCAAGCGCCGCCCGCGGCGCGCCTCCGGCGCCGCGACTCAGCGGCGACTCGAAGACCGCCACCGCCGGCGGGTCGACATGTTCGGCCTCGACCGGATCGAGGACCGAGAACGGGTACTCGTAGATCTCACGCACTCGCTGACCTTTCTCCCCTCGGGTACGAGTCGTCTAGAACAGATTGGGCGGCAGGCCCATCGACCGGAAGCTCGATGCCGCCCGCTCGACGTGCACGCGGCCACGTTCGAGCGCGAAGACCCCGTGCCCGGGAAGAAGCGCTTCGAAGTCGAGCTCGAGCAATCGGTCGACGGATCGCGCATGGGCGCCGATGTCCACGTCTGGCAGGTTCTGCAGGGCGATCCGGCCACCGCAGAAGACTAGGTCACCGGACACGAGGGCACGCCGCCCCGGCTGCTCGACCAGGAAGCAAGAGTGCCCATGGCAATGACCGGGCGTGTCGATGACACTGAGGCGCGCACTGCCGAGCTCCCGGGTCATCCCGTCCGTCAATTCCAGGTCGATTCGGGTTGGCGCGAGACGGAAGTCGCTCGGGTAATAGCCGATCTCCCGGGCCCATGCGAGCCCGTTGCCGGCCTCGTCCGCCGCACGCGCCGCACCTGCCACGCCGGCGGCGATCGCCAGCTCGGCCTCGGGCAGCAACGCACCGAGTGCGCCGAGCGCGCCGGCATGATCGGCGTGACGATGGGTGACGAAGACGCTCCGGACCTCCCTCGGGTCCAAGCCGTCCGCGGTAATGTTCTCGACGATCCGGTCGAGACTGTCGAAGCCGACATCGAAGAGCCAGAGCCCGTCACCGGTGTCGACGACGTAACAGTTGGAGTCGATCGCTCCGGAGATGTTGAAGCCGCCGTCGCCACCGCCGACAAGATACAAGTCGTCCGAGATCTTCATCGCGACCTCACTCTGGGATCAGTTCGTCGGCGAGCGGATAGGCGTTGGTGATCAGGCCGCCGTCGATCACCAGGTTCTGACCCGTGGTGTAGCCGGCGTCGTCGGACGCCAGGTACGCGAACGCGGCGGCGATCTCCTCGGGCCGGCCGAGGCGGTCCATCGGCACCATCGGCCAGTGCTCACGCGCCGCCTGCAACGCTTCCTCACTGCCGAGCAACTCCAAGGACAGCGGAGTGTCGAGCGGACCGGGGCTGACAGCGTTGACCCTGATCCCGTGGCCGACCAGTTCGATCGCCATCGACTTCACCAAGCTGATGGTGCCGGCCTTCGACACCCCGTAGTGCGCATCGCCCTGCGACGCCGCCACTCCCGAGATCGAGGCCGTGTAAAGAATGTTGCCACCGCGACCGCCGGCGACCATGGCCTGAGCGGCGAGCTGACCGAGCACGAACGACGCGGTCAGGTTGATCCGCAGCACGCGATCCCACTCCTCGAGCGACATCTCGAGGAAGGCGACCGTCGCGTCGGTGCCGGCATTGCTCACGAGTACGTCGAGATTCCCGGTCAGCGAGCACGCCGCCTCCACGGCGCGGCGGCAGTCTTCGACCACCCCGACATCGCCGCTTACGGTCCCGGCACGGGCCCCGCGCGCGGTCACCTCTTCGGCGACGGCGGCCAGCCGATCGGGATCGCGGTCGAAGAGCGTCACGGCGGCCGCTCCCTCGTCGGCGAACCTCAGGGCCGTCGCCCGGCCCACGCCGCTGGCGCCGCCGGTGATCAAGGCCGCCTGCCCCTCGAGTCTGCGCACGGTCATCTCCTCGTTCCCTCTGGTGTCGGGGCGCCGATGGCACCCCGTCGTAACTGGGCCGCGAGTGCGCCGAAGCGGCGCATCCCTTCGGCGAGTAGCTCGGGTGCCGCCGCCAGGCTGATCCGGACGAATCCCTCGGCCTCGTGCCCGAAAGCCAGGCCGGGAACCACGCCGACGCCGGTGGTACGCAGCAGGTGCTCGGCGAAAGCCCAGGAATCCAACCCGGTGTCGCGGATGTCGGCCATAACGAAGAAGGATCCGTCCGGTCGCACCACCGGCACGTCGTACGCGCCGAGGTCGGCCAGCACCTGCGCCAGTCGATCGCGATAGGCGCCCACCATCTCGCCGACACAGTCCTGCGGCCCGCGCAGGGCGGCCAGCGCGCCGTGCTGGGAGATCGTCGACGCGCTCGAGACGATGGGCTCCTGATGCAGTGACAGCTGGCGGATGAAGTCGCGGTTGCCCACGACATACCCGATGCGCCAGCCGGTCATGGCGTAGGTCTTGGAGAAGGTGTAGACGGTGACGAGCCGGTCGGACTCCACCACCGAAGCGACCGAGAAGGGCGCCCCCGCGAGCACGAGTTCGTCGTACGCCTCGTCGGAGATGACCGTGATGCCGTGCCGCTCGGCGATCTCGATCACCCGCGCCAGAGCATCGGGGTCGAGTACGACGCCGGTCGGATTGCTCGGCGAGTTGAGCAGGATCACGCTCGTCCGCGGGGTGATCGCGGCCTCGAGGGCAGCCGGGTCGAGCTGCCACCCGGTCGACTCGCCGAGCGGATAGGTACCCGCCCGGGCCCCGAGCACGTGCACCATGGCGGCGTAGTTGGACCATCCCGGATCGGGCAGCAGCACCTCGCTGCCGGGCTCGACCAGGAGCATCAGCGCGGTGAAGAGGCCGCCGCAGGCGCCGGTGGTGACGCAGACCTGATCGGGATCCGCGGTCACGCGATTGACCCGCGCCAGCTTGCCGGTGATGGCCTCACGGAGGGGTAGGAATCCCTCCCCGGGCGCGTATCCAGTCGCGCCGCCCAGCGCCGCCTCGGCGGCACCACGGATGATGTGCTCGGGCGTGGTGAAGTTGGGGTCGCCACTGACCAGCAGGAGCGGGTCGGGTACGTCGCGCGCCAGCTCGAGCATCCGCCGGATCCCCGAGTGCGGGGTGTCGAGCAGGTGCGGGCGCACGAAGGTCATCCGCTGACCTCCAGCAGGCCCGGACCCGTCGCCGCGGGCGCGACGACGACGTGCTCGCGGGTCAGCCAGAACTCCCCGTCGGTCTTGGCGTAGTTGGCCACATCGGCCCACGCGGCGTCTTGCTCGGGCGTCGTACCGGCCCGGTCGAAGACATCGCGGTCGGGGTACCACAGCTCGATGAAGGCATCGACTCCGTCGTCGGCGCGCTTCCCACCGGCGTCGCGAACCCGTGACACGACGTAGCCGACGGAGCCGGGTACGGCGCCCGAGATCGGAGCATGGGTGGTGATCCAGTAGTCGAAGAAGGCCTCGATGGTGAAGTCGTCGCGACGGAAGCCGGTGCCCAGCATGTTCACCCGCTCAGTGTTGACCGCCACTTCCTGGCGATCGACGGGTTGCCGGAAGACGATCTCCTCAACCAGCCAACTCGAGGTCAGGACGTCGAGGCCGTCCAGCCACGAATCGACGAGATCGGCGCCCGTCGTACCGCCCTCGGGCGACCACAACTGCACCATCGCAAGCGCCCTCGACGCACCGGTCAGCGGCTCGAGGACCGTGGAGACGACGAGTCCCTTCACCTGCGGTGAGGCGGCACCGCGTGCCGCCACCAGCCGAGTCACCTCCTCGGTCGGCGCCGCCGCGGTCTCGTCGTGGGTCGCCTCGATCAGGATCATGTGCTTGTACATCCGACTACCACCTCTCGAAGTCGTACCTGTGATCAGTCAATTCAGAACATCTCGCGATGTCAATCAATTATCGCAATTTTCTTAAAATCTCGATACTACTCCCACGCGGACCGCAACAGCCGATCCAGCACCCGAACCCCGAAGCGCAGGGCGGAGCCCGGCACCCGCTCGTCGACTCCGTGGAAGAGGGCGGTGAAGTCGAGCGAGGCGGGCAGGCGCAGCGGCGCGAAGCCATAGCACTCGATACCCAGTCGCGCGAAGGCCTTCGCGTCCGTGCCCGCACTCATCAGGTACGGCGCCGGCACCGCGCCCGGGTCCTCCACGAGCAGGGCGGCACCCATCGCATCCACCAGCGACGAGGTCGTCCGGGCCGCAACGGCGGGGGCCTCCACGACGGTCTCGACCACCACCTCCGGCCCCAGCCGGTCGATGACGGCCGACAGCCAGTCCTCCGAGCCTGGTATCCATCGCACGTCGAGGCGTGCCTGTGCCGAAGCCGGCACCGTATTCGTGACGCCGCCACCCTCCAGACCCGTCGGATTGACGGTGTTGCGCAACCCGGCGCCGACCATGCGCGCGGCGGCACCGAGACGGGGCAACCAGGTCTGCGGATCGTGGGCGTCCACCTCGATGCCGAGCACCTCACCGATCCGTTGGGCCAACACCACCATCGGTTCGGTGATCACGACGGCGGCGGGCACGGAATCCAAAGCGGTCAGCGCGCGGGCCAGGCGCCGCACCGCATTGTCGTCATGAATCATCGATCCGTGTCCGCCTTGCCCGACGGCACGGGCGCGCAGCCAGGCGAGGCCCTTTTCGGCGGTTTGGATCAGATAGACCCGGTGCTGCTCGTCGAGCGAGACGCTGAAGCCACCCACCTCCCCGATGGCCTGACGACAGTCACCGATCAGGTCGCGGTGGTGATCCACAAGGAAATGCGAGCCGGCCCGCCCACCGGCCTCCTCGTCGGCAACCAGGGCCAGCACGATGTCCCGCGACGGCTGCCGGCCGGTGCGTGACCACTCACGCACGAGCGCGAGCATCATCGCCACCTGGTCCTTCATGTCGACCGCACCCCGGCCCCAGACCCAGTCGTCGACGACCTCGCCCGCGAAGGGATGCTGCGCCCAGCCGGCAGGATCGGCCGGCACGACATCGAGGTGTCCGTGAACCAGCAGCGGCGCCGCCGTACCGGAGCCGGCGATGCGACACACCAGCGAGGCGCGGCCCGGCGCGGCCTCGACGATCTGGACCGTGTGTCCGACCTCGGCAAGCTTCTCCGCGGCCCACTCGGCCGCTCCTCGCTCGGCGCCGCCGGGATTGGACGTGTCGAAGCGGATCAGCGACGAGAGCAGGTCGACCACCTCGGCCTCGGCCGAGGCGCTCACGACGTAGCGCCTGACTGCTCCTGCCGTACCCGCTCGGCGGTCGCGGCATACGTGTGCTGTTCGAGTACGAACTTCGTCGCCGCCACCACCACCTGAGGACTGGCAACCCGGCCGTCTCCGGTCGCCAGGTCCGCGGCACCGTCCGAACCCCCTGTCCGATGCAGCGAGATCCGCAGCCCCCAGGCCCGAATGCCGGCGAGGACACGGTCCGCGCTCTCGGTGCTCGCCGAGTCCGTTGGATCGTGGACGACAGTCGTGGGAACCGTCTGCCACACCTCGGCCGGCCCGGCGGCGCGTCCGTCATCGACGGGGTCCAGCAGGAACATCGCGACCGGCGCCGTCGGCTCGGCGGCGAGCAGCAGTCCCGCCGAGGAGCCGTGGGCGACGTACGCCACCCGGCTGCTGCCATGTGCTGCGGCCACGTCGGCCGCCGCCTCGATCGCTGCGGCCCCGTCGCGTGCATACACGCCTCCGCTGAGCCCGTGCCCAGGCAGATCGAGGTTCAGCACATCGAGACCCGACGCCAGCAGGGACTCGGCCATGGCGCGCATCGAATCCAGGTCGCGATCGCGATCGTGCAGCAACACGACCGCGCCCAGGGCGGACGACGTACTCGTCCAAACCCCCATGCACTCCAGGTCCGGTCGGAGTTGGAGGCAGACCACCCGGCGGACGCGGTCCTGCTCTGCCGGCCGACTCGATCGTTCCGTCATGGGCTTGGGATATTCGGGATCGACTCGAGCAACTGGCGGGTATAGGGATGCTGGGGATCGGCCAGCACCGCCGCCGGATCGCCTCGCTCCACCACCTGACCGCGTTGCATCACGATGACGTCGTCGCACAGTTGTCTGACCACGTGCAGGTCGTGGCTGATGAACAGGCAGGTCAGGCCCAGCTCGGTCTGGAGATCCATCAACAGATTCAACACCTGCCCGCGCATCGACACGTCGAGGGCCGACACCGGCTCATCGGCGACCAGCACGCGTGGACCGACCGAGAGGGCCCGGGCGATCGCCACTCGCTGCCGCTGTCCTCCGGAGAGCTGATACGGGTAGAGCTCCCCATACGACGCCGGCAGTCCCACCAGCTCGAGCAACCGCGCCACCTCGTCGCCCAGCGCCGATCGTGGCTGGACCCGCTCGACGCCTTCGCCGATGATGCGAGCGACCCGCAGCCGCGGGTTCATCGACGAATAGGGGTCCTGGAAGACCACCTGAATGGTGCGTCGCAGCTGGGCCCGCTCAGCTTTGCCGGCTGTCCTCGTTTCGACACCGTCGACGCGGATCGAGCCGGCAGTGGGCGGCACCAGACCCAACAGCATCCGGGCCAATGTGGTCTTGCCGCTGCCGCTCTCGCCCACGATCCCGAAGCATTGCCCTGCGGGCACGCTGAACGAGACCTGGTCCACGGCCGGCGGACCGGCCGCGCGCCGACGCCGACCCCGGTAGACCTTGGTCAGCTGCTCGACCTCGACGATGCCCGCCATAGGCTCAGCCGGGCTGGCCGCATCACTCATGACAGATCCCCCGACATCTTGAGACAGCGGTGCTGATGGCCCGCCGCGCCGACCAGGTCAGGTCGCTGCCGGCACTCGTCGTCGGCGAGGGCGCACCGAGACCGGAAACGGCAACCCGGATCCCATTCACCCGGTCCCGGGACCTTCCCGCCGATGGAGCCGAAGGGTTCACCACGGGCTCCGGTCCGAGCGCTGCCGATCAGCCCGACGGTGTAGGGGTGGACCGGCACCGCGAAGAGATCAGCGGTGGCCGCGGACTCGACGATCTCACCGGCGTACATCACGAACACCCGGTCGGCGAGCTGGGCGACGACGCCCAGGTCGTGCGAGATCCACACGACCGCCATCCCGAGTTCGCCACGCAGTCGGTTGACCAGCGCCAGGATCGAGGCCTGGGTGGTCACGTCGAGCGCCGTCGTCGGCTCGTCGGCGACCAGCAGCTTGGGCCGCAGGATCAGCGCGCCCGCGATCATCACCCGCTGGCGCATTCCGCCGGAGAACTCGTGGGGATAGTCGTCGATCCGCTCGTGCGGTCGCGGGATCTCCACCATGTCGAGCATCTCCACCGCCCGGCTGCGCGCCGTACGACGAGAGACGTTCTCGTGAGCCTGAATGGACTCGACGAGCTGGCTGCCGACCGTGAAGTACGG
>JASLCW010000285.1 GCA_030151765.1 Marmoricola sp. | reverse complement strand
CCCTGTGCGGCGGCGGCGGCCAGGGTGACGCGCTGATCATCCGCGTCCCCGGCAACTGAGCCTGACGCTCTGCATGAGCCGTAGGAACAACGTCGACGTCCCCGTCCTGGTCGAGAAGGCCAGAGGCGGGGACGCGCGTTCTGTCGCCCGGTTGATCTCCCTCGTCGAGGACGAGTCGCCGGTCCTGCGTGAGGTGATGGCGGCGCTGGCACCTCACGCCGGCGGCGCCCACATCGTCGGCCTGACCGGATCGCCCGGGGTGGGGAAGTCCACCTCGACCAATGCCCTGGTCGGCGCTCTGCGCGCCCGGGGCAAGCGGGTCGGCGTCCTCGCGGTCGACCCCTCGTCGCCCTTCTCGGGTGGCGCCCTGCTGGGCGACCGGGTGCGGATGCAGGACCACGCCCTCGATCCGGAGGTCTACATCCGGTCGATGGCCTCCCGTGGTCACCTGGGCGGCCTGAGCTGGGCGGCGCCGCAGGCTCTGCGGGTGCTCGACGCGGCCGGATGCGACGTGGTCCTGGTCGAGACCGTGGGTGTCGGGCAGAGCGAGGTGGAGATCGCCGGCCTGGCCGACACCACGATCGTGTTGCTGGCGCCGGGCATGGGCGATGGCATTCAGGCGGCCAAGGCGGGCATCCTCGAGATCGGCGATCTCTACGTGATCAACAAGGCCGATCGCGAGGGCGCCGATCGCACCCGGCGCGAGCTGCGCGGCATGCTCGCCCTCGGGGAACGGCCCGAGGGTGCTTGGAAGCCGGACATCCTCAAGACCGTCGCCAGCAGCGGCGAGGGCGTCGACGAGGTCGTGGAGGCGATCGAGAAGCATCGCGCCTGGCTGGCCGAGTCGGGGGAGCAGGAGCGCCGGCGGGTACGTCGTACCCGTGAGGAGATCGAGGCCATCGCGATGACCTCCCTGCGTGAGCGCTGGCGGACGTCGTACCAGGCCGGGGGCGAGCAGTTGCTCGACCGACTGGCGGCCGAGGTCGTGGCCGGGGGCACGGATCCCTGGGCGGCCGCGGATCGGCTGATCGCCATCAGCTGAGGGCGATCAGCCGCAGTCCCCGAAGAGCGGTGCGCCGATCTTGAGTAGGGCACGGCGGAGGGCGTGCTGCTCGGACTCGTCGAGTACGTCGAAGACCAGCTTGCGCACCTGGGCGACGTGTCCCGGAGCGGCCGCGGCCAGATGGGCCTGCCCGGCATCGGTGAGGATGGCATGCATGTAGCGGCCGTCGTCGGGATCGGCCTCACGGCGGACCAGGCCACGCTTCTCGAGCCGGCCGATCATGTGGGAGAGCCGGGACTGCTCGGAATTGGCGAGCAGGGCGAGATCGCTCATCCGCAGGCGCCGGCCCGGCTGGTCGGACAGTCCGGCGAGGACGTAGTACTCGAGGAAGCTCAGGTCGGAATCGTGCTGCAGTTGGCTGCCGATCGCGCCGGGGAGCAGGGCGAGCGTGGCGTGGAGGGCATGCCAGGTCTCCAACTCGTCCGGGGTGAGCCACTGCGCCTTCGCCGCCATGGTGCGAGCATATCCGGCCATCGCTTGAACGTTCATGCGAATCCGGCTACCGTCGCAGGTGACATGAATGTTCATGTCACGTCGAATCGCTAGGGAGAAATCGTGAACGTCGCCGTCTGGATCGTCTCGGGCCTGCTCGCCGCCATGTTCCTCATGGCGGGTGCCATGAAGCTGACGACCACCCGCGAGAAGCTGGACGCCGACCCGCGGATGGGCTGGTCCGCTGCCTTCCCGATGGGCACGATCCGCTTCATCGGCGCGACCGAGGTCGCCGGCGCGGCCGGTCTGATCCTGCCCTGGGCCTTCAACGTGGCGCCGGTGCTGACGCCCCTGGCCGGGGTAGGCCTCGCGATCATCATGGGGCTGGCGGCCCTCACTCACCTCCGGCGCGGTGAGGGTCAGCTGACGGTGACGAACCTGGTCTTCCTGGCGCTCGCCGTCTTCGTCGCCGTCGCACGCTTCTGAGCGCGCTTGCTCTCGGCGCGCGGCCCGATACCGTGCCTGCGTGAATGAATTGGTCGCCGAGCACGTGCTCCGGCTGGTCGAGCGGATCCCCCGCGGCCGCGTGGTGAGCTACGGCGACATCGGGCACATCGTCGGGGTCGGCCCGCGTCAGGTGGGCGCGGTGATGAGCCGGTACGGCGGCGGGGTGACCTGGTGGCGGGTCACCAATGCCTCCGGTGTCCTGCCCGAGCACATCGTCGACGAGGCGCGGGCGCATTGGCACGACGAGGGCATCCCGGTCCAGACCGGAGGACGTGGTTGTCGTATCGCGGAGGCCCGTGCCGACCTGCTCGCGCTCGAGACGGAGTACCGTGCGGCCGTGGCCGATCTGGAGCGTGAGGTGCGGTGACTCTTCCCTTCGACCCCATCGACGAGGCATCCCGGCAGTGGGGACTGCACTGGACCGGGGTCCCGCAGATGCATGCGGTGACCTCCCTGATGCGCGTCCAGCAACTGGTGCTGAACCGGCTCGACGGTATTCTCAAGCCGCACGGGCTCACTTTCGCCCGCTATGAGGCGCTGGTGCTGCTGACCTTCTCCTCGCGCGGCTCGTTGCCGCTCGGCAAGATGGGCGAGCGGCTGCAGGTGCATCCGACCTCGGTCACCTCGATCGTCGACCGGCTCGAGGCGGCGGAGTTCGTCGTACGACGCCGGCATCCCGACGACGGTCGTGCGATCCTCGCCGAGATCACCCCGGCCGGCCGGGCGCTCGTCGAGCGCGCCACCGCGGATCTCCTCGCCGCCGACTTCGCCCTCGGGGCGCTGGACGAATCCGGACTGCGGGAGCTCTCCGAGGTGCTCCGTCCGATTCGCAAGGACGCAGGCGACTTCTAGGCTGGCTCGCCCGACTTCTACATGAGGTCACGGACGGATTGATAGTGCCGCTCCCGTTCCTCCGGGGAGCCGGTGCCGTAGATGCGGAGGACTGCCGCGATCTCGGGGTGGTCGGGGGTGAGCCGCTCGGCGGCCTGGCGCAAGTCGCGGCCGGAGGCGACCGCACGCAGGAGCCGATGGAGGTTCCCCGCCGTGTCGTCGGTGGTGGCCGGCACTGCCCGTGCCCGGGTCAACGCGGTGCTGTCGTCCTTCTCGATCTCGGCCAGCCGTTGCTCGAGTTCGCGGTGTTCGAGTCCGCCGTCGACCTCGTCCGCGAGCTCGAGGAGTGAGCGCAGCCGCTGCACAGCGATGGGATTGCCGATCTTGATCCGCTGCGCACTGACCAACTGCGAGAGCATCGGTGCGCTCACTCCGAGCGCTCGCGCCACCGCCGCCTGGCTGAGCCGGAAGGTCTGCGTCAGCCGGGCGATGCTCTCGGAGAGCGGGGCGCCGTAGAGCTCGGTCTGGGTACGCCGTCGCTCGGTGATGTCATTCACGGATGCAAACGTACACGCGGGACAATCTCGGGGAAAGCTGTTACGTTCGCAGGGTTGACATTTGCGATTGCAAATACAAGACTGAGTCGCGCAGTCGAGGGAAAGAAGGTACTCGACCGGACGACAGGAGCAGGGATGAGCGCTCGGGCGCGCAGGATGATCGGGTGGATCGCACTGGCCGTGCTGGCCGCCTCGGTGACGGCGGGGGCGGGATCGCCGGCCGCGGTGGCGGCCTCGGACGCCGGCTCCGGCGCCGGTCGGATGATGCTGGTGCTGGACTCGTCCGGTTCGATGAAGGAGCCGGCCGGCGGGGGCATGACCAAGATCGCGGCGGCGAAGAAGGCGCTGGACCAGGTCGTTGCCGGCCTGCCTGCTGAGGCCGAGGTCGGCATGCGGGTCTACGGTGCGACGGTCTTCTCGAAGGCGGATGCCGGCGCCTGCCGCGACTCCCAGGAGGCGGTCGGACCCGGCACGTCGAACCGCGACCAGTTGCGGGCCGCGATCGCCAAATACAAGCCGTACGGCGAAACCCCGACGGGCTATGCGCTCCGGGAGGCCGCCAGGGACCTCGGCTCGGAGGGGAAGCGCTCCATCGTGCTGGTCTCCGACGGCGAGGCGACCTGTGCTCCGGATCCCTGTGTGGTCGCCTCGGAGCTGGCCCGGCAGGGAGTCAACCTGCACATCGATGTGGTCGGGCTCGGGGTGAGCGGCCAGGCGCGTCGGCAACTGCAGTGCGTGGCCGCCCAGGGCAATGGCACTTACTACGGGGTGGACAGCGCCGACGAGATCGTGAGCAGCCTGAGCAGGGTGGCGGGTCGCGATGTCCGGCCGTTCACCCTCGAGGGCACGCCGATCAAGGGCAGCCTCGACGAGCAGATGCCCGTGCCGATCACTCAGGGCGTGTGGACCGACGTCGTGCCGGCGTACCAGGCGGAGAAGAACACGCTGCACTACGTCTATACGCGGCGCATGAGCAAGTCGGCCGTGCACGTCTCGGCGTTGACCCTCGGGCAGCCCGACAGCGAGGACACGATCGCGGTCAGCATCAGGACCGCGGCGGGCGAATCGTGCGACAAGGCCAACGACCTGCGCCAGTTGGTGCGTTTCGGGGCCCTCGGCGCGCAGGCGATCTCGCAGACCGGGCCCGACAACGGCGCGGAAGGACCGTGTGCGACGGCGGGGAAGCTCCTGATCGACGTGAGTCGCGACATGGGGCTCTCGCAACAGGCCGCTCCCGTGCAGATCCTCGTCGCCGAGGAGCAGCCGGTGGACGACGCCGCTGCGCTGCCGCCCGCCTTCGACGGCCGGGCGTCGGTGCCGGCGCCGGGCGCGGGGACGACGGCCCGGCCCGTGACCGGAGGCACCTCGTTCCCCGACGCGACCGAGGTCGGACCCGGCACCTACTCGGGAACCACCGTTCCCGGCGAGGCGTCGATGTTCCGGGTCCACGTGGGGTGGGGGCAGCGACTGGCCGTTCGGTTCGACTTCCCCAGGGCCTCGGGAACGCTGGCCAAGTTGGTGGGCTACCAGGGTCCGTTCGCCGACACGCAGATCTACGACCCGTTGCGCACGCCGATCAGCGACCTCATCCACGGCAGTCAGGGCACCCACTTCGCGAGCAGTAGCGCGTCGAGCGGCCATGTGGACGCGGCCACCTATCCGGTGCGCTATCGCAACCGATCCACGGTGGCCACCTACAGCGCGCTGGCCGGTGACTACTACGTGGGGCTCAATGTCGCTCGCGATCTCGAGAAGCGCACCTACGAACTGCCCTACACGATGCAGGTCGAGGTCATCGGTACGCCGAGCGGCGCTCCGGCGTACGCCCGTGATGCCGGCTGGTCGGTCGACACGGCGCTTGCCGGCAAGGCGCCGAGCACCGGGCCGGCCACCGCGGCGCCGAGGGCGAGGAAGCAGGGCTCGGGGAGCGATGCCACGAAGTACGTCGCGGCCGGCGGTCTCGGCCTCGTCGCGATCTGCTGCGCCGGCGTCGGAGTCCTGCTGCTGCGCCGCCGGCAGAGCTGAATGCTCAGCGGATGAGGACGACGGCGGCGGCGATGAGGCAGAGGAGCGCCACGGCCAGGAGTGCCGCCCCTGCCTGTCGCCGTCGATCCGTGCGCGCCGGTTCCGCCGCGACGGGATCCACCTGCGGCGGTGCCTCGGCGAAGTGGTCGAAGACGAAGGGTCCGTCCGGGTCGGCAGGTGTCGCGAAGGGCGGCAGGTCCAGTGCCCGCAGTCGTCTCCGGAGCTCGGCGATCGTGGCCGGCCGGTCGTCGGGGGCGTCGGAGGTGGCCGTCAGCAGCAGCGCGGTGAGCGCGTCGTCGCGATCACGGGCCGCGTCCAGGCACTGGGGCGGACGGAGGCCGGTGAGCAGTTCGAGACCGACCATGGCGGCGCCGTACACGTCCTGACGCGGGTCGGGGTCGGCGCCCCGTAGCTGCTCGGGCGCGAGATAGCCGGGGCTGCCGATCACCTGGGAGGCCCGGGTGAGCCGGGGCTCGTCGAGAGGCGCGGCGATCCCGAAGTCGCTGAGGTGCAGGTGGGGGAGCTCGGCCCCGGTCGCGTCCAGGAGCAGGTTCGCCGGCTTGACGTCGCGATGCACGTAGCCGGCCTCGTGGACCGCGGTCAGTGCCCGGAGGGTCTGGTCGAGGAGTTCGGCGACCCAGGGGACCGGCAGTGCGCCGAAGTCCCCGACCAGGCCGGCGACCGAGCCTCCCCTGATCAGCGGCATCGTGAACAAGACGCGGTCGTCGTCGCCGCCTCAGGAGTCGGGTGTGACGACGTGGTTGTGATCGATGCGCACCGACTGCTCCCGGATGAACCGCAGCAGCGAGCCGGCATCGGATTGACGCAGGATCTTCGCGGCCTTGACCCGGCCGTCGCGGTGGTCGAGCACCTGCCAGACCGAGCCCATGCCGCCGTCGGCGATCGGGTCGATCAGTTCATAGCGCCCCGCGAAGATCTCGCCCACCCGGAGCACGATAGCGAGCGAAGGCGCGAGTCGTGGTTTGTGGACATTTACTAGGACATCCTACTATCTCTGTATGAGCACCGCGCGGGAACGCTGGCAGCAGAAGTACGACGAGGCCTTCGACTCGGGCCGGGTTCGTGATGCCGATTTCACGACCCTCTCGGGCGTGGAGGTCGAGCCCGCCTACGGCGCCGACGACTCCGAGTGGCCCGGGGAGTTCCCCTATACGCGTGGCCTGCATCCGACGGGCAATCGCGGGCGCACCTGGACGATCCGGCAGTTCGCCGGCTTCGGCAATGCCGAGCAGACCAACGAGCGCTACAAGATGATCCTCGGACGTGGTGGCGGCGGCCTCTCCGTCGCCTTCGACATGCCCACACTGATGGGCCGCGACTCCGACGACCCGCGCAGCCTCGGCGAGGTCGGACACTGCGGCGTCGCGATCGACTCGGCAGCGGACATGGACGTGCTCTTCCGCGACATCCCGCTCGGCGATGTCACCACGAGCATGACGATCAGCGGACCCGCCGTACCCGTCTTCTGCATGTACCTGGTCGCCGCCGAACGCCAGGGCGCCGACCTGGGCAGCCTCAACGGCACCCTGCAGACCGACATCTTCAAGGAGTACATCGCGCAGAAGGAGTGGCTCTTCGGGCCGGAGCC
>JASLCW010000257.1 GCA_030151765.1 Marmoricola sp. | reverse complement strand
CTCGCTCGCGAAGGCAGGTGGCGCGGTCGACGGGCAGCGTTTCCGGGCACACCTGACCCTCGCCCGGATGGTCCGGCCGCTCGAGGCCACGCGGTGGATCCACCTCCTCGACGGGTACGGCGGCCCGACGTGGAGCATCGACCGGATCGATCTCGTCGCGTCGTACCTCGGGGAGGGGCCGCGCCGCCGGCCCCGCCACGAGCTGCTCGGCAGCTTCCCGCTCGGGAGCGGGCCGGCCGGAGTTCGTCCGCTGGACGGCAACCTCCCGGAAACGTGACCGCCGTAAGGTGGGCTGGCCATGTCCTATCTGCTCCGAGTCCAGCTCCCTGACGTACCCGGTTCGCTCGGTCGCCTCGCGACCGCGATCGGTAATGCGGGAGGCAATATCGATGCGATCGAGATCGTCACGCGCGAGGACGGCTTCGCTGTCGATGACGTCTTCCTCGCCGCCGAGCACGGTGTCATGCCGGACACGATCGTGTCGGCCTGTCAGGCGCTCGACGGGGTGAGTGTCCTCTGGATCTCGCGCTACGCCGCCGGCACCAATCTGCTCCTCGACCTCGAGGCGGTCGAATCGATGACCGACGAACCCGATCTGGCGCTCAACACGCTGGTCGAGCTGATGCCGGAGGTCTTCCGGGTCGACTGGGGCATGCACGTACGCCGTACCGATGAGGGCTACGAGGTCCTGCACCGTACGTCGGCGGCACCCTCGGAGGTGCCCGCCGACCTGGCCTGGCCCGACGGCAAGGTCGCGCAACTCGACGACCTCATGGTTGTCGGCGAGAGCTGCGGTGACGACGACTTCGTCGCGATGGCGCGCCGGGGCGGTCCGCCGTACCTCGACTCAGAGCTCGCCCGGCTGCGCCACCTGGTAGCGCTCGCCGGGACGATCACCCGCTCCGCGCGCACCTGAGTGCAAGGGTCGAGTGCGCAAAGGGGTGCTATGACCCCCACTTGCGCACTCGACTCGATGCTCAGGCGACCGGTTCCAGCAGGAAGAGCGGGATCTGCCGGTCGGTCTTCTTCTGGTACTCGCCGTACGTCGACCACGTGGCCACCGCGTGCTCCCACCAGTCGGCGCGCTCGTCGCCGGCGAGGATCCGGGCCCGATAGGTCTTCTTGACCGGCCCGTCCTGCAGGTCGACCTCGGGATGGGCGACATAGTTCGCGTACCACGACGGGTTGTCCGGCGCGCCGCCCTTCGAGGCGACGGCGAGGTACTTGCCGTCGCGCTCGACCCGCACCACCGGGTTCTTGCGGAGCTCGCCCGACTTCGCGCCGACCGAGGTGATCACCACGATCGGGTCGCCGGTCTGCGGAAGGGTGTTCGCCTCGGCGCCGTTGCTGGCCTCGAAGGCGGCGACCTGGTCGCGCACCCACTGCTGGGAACTGGGTTCGTACTCACCTGTCAGTGCCATGCAAGACACAACGGGTGCAGTGCCGAGATTAGTCCCGGCGGCTGTCCAGGGCGCGGTCGATCTCGCGGTCCATCGCCGACTTCGAGCGGGCACCCGTGAAGCCGCCGACCAGCTCGCCGCCGGCGAAGACCATCACCGTCGGGAGCCCGAGCACCCGGTAGCGAGCCGAGGTGAGCGGCTGCTCGTCCTGGTTGATCTTCACCACCCGCAGCTGGTCGCGCCTCTCCTCGGCGATCTGGTGCAGGACGGGTCCGACCTGGCGGCAGGGGCCGCACCACGGTGCCCAGAACTCCACGACGACCGGCTGGCTCGAGGAGAGCACCTCGGTCTCGAAGTCGGCGTCGGTGAGGTCGGCGATCGCGGTCATGACTGCTCCTGGGGTCGATAGTTCTCGGCTTGGTGGAGGAGATCGGCGAGCTGGTCGCGCAGGCCGCTGAGCTCGGCGATCCGGTCCTCGATCTCCGCGATGCGGGTGCGGTACGCCGACAGCGAGGCCGGGCAGACATCCGCCCGGTCGTTGCCGGCGCGCAGGCAGGCGACGAAAGGATGCGTCTGCTCGGCGGTCAGTCCGAGGGAGAGCAACGCCCGGACCTCGCGCACCACGGTGACATCGGCGTCGCCGTACGTGCGGTAGCCATTGCTCGCTCGTTCCGGCGTGACCAGGCCGTGCGACTCGTAGTAGCGCACCGCCTTCACGGAGACGCCCGCGCGCTCGGCCAGCTCCTTGATGTGCATGACGCCGACCGTAAGCCTTGCCCCTAGGGGCAAGGTCAAGCCGCCCCGCGGTCGTCTCGAAAGCACCGGATAGATTGCCGGACCATGAGTGCGATCGAGGGTGTCAGCGAGATCTTCCATGCCGAGGACTGGGACCCGGTCCCGGGTTTCGAGGACCTGACGGACCTGACCTATCACCGCGCGAAGGCCCACGGCACCGTCCGGATCGCCTTCGACCGCCCCGACGTACTCAATGCCTTCCGGCCGCACACCGTCGACGAACTGCTGCGCACGCTCGACCACGCCCGGATGTCGGCCGATGTCGGCTGCGTGATCCTGACCGGAAACGGACCCTCGGCGAAGAACGGCAAGTGGGCCTTCTGCACGGGTGGCGATCAGCGGATCCGCGGCAAGGCCGGCTATCAGTACGAGGATGTCTCCGCGGGTGCCGGCGACACCGGCGCGGAGGAGCCGAGCCCGATCGACAAGGCCAAGCTGGCCCGGTTGCACATCCTGGAGTGCCAGCGACTGATCCGCTTCATGCCCAAGGTGGTCATCTGTGTCGTACCGGGGTGGGCGGCGGGCGGCGGTCACTCCCTCCACGTCGTCTGCGACCTCACCCTCGCCTCCCGCGAACACGCCCGCTTCAAGCAGACCGACGCCGAGGTCGGCTCCTTCGACGGCGGTTTCGGCTCGGCCTACCTCGCCCGCCAGGTGGGTCAGAAGTTCGCGCGCGAGATCTTCTTCCTCGCCGACGAGTACGACGCCGAGACCATGCACCAGATGGGTGCGGTCAACCGCGTCGTCGACCACGCGCTGCTGGAGAAGGAAGCCCTCGAGTGGGGCCGCAAGATCAACGGCAAGAGCCCGACCGCGCAGCGGATGCTCAAATACGCCTTCAACCTCCTCGACGACGGCCTCGTCGGCCAGCAGCTCTTCGCCGGCGAGACCACCCGCCTGGCCTACATGACCGACGAGGCCCAAGAGGGTCGCGACCAGTTCCTCGAGAAGCGCGACCCCGACTGGTCGCCGTACCCCTGGTACTACTGATCTGACGCGTTTGCGCAGGTCAGAGACCTGTTCTCGGCCAGTGCGTGGCAGATGCGTGGCAAGAATCGCGATCGAGGTGACACGGAACTGCCCTGAACGGAATCTTGGCGCCTCAATCCAGTGCGAGCATGTCCCCGTGGATCGGGACGACTTCGAGCGAGAGTTCGAGCGTTGCGTCAGCGCTGCGTTGGCAATCGCGGATCGTTCGCCGGACGTACGTGACGAGGAGCGCGAGCTGATCAAGCTCGTAGAGCTCATCCGCCGCGAACCGGACCACGCCGAGCAGGCTGAGATAGCACTCGCGGGGATGGTGCCTCGGTTGTGTACGACGCCTCCGCCGGCCGGCCTCGTCGATCTGCTGGCGTACAGCGTCCACGCCCTCGAACTTCCGAAGGTCGTCAGCGCTGTTATCGAGACGCGTGACGCTGCGCGGGCCGCTCTTGAGTCGGGACCCTCGCGGCGACCGTGGGAGCACGCTCGGCGGTGCGAGGTGGTGATCGCCGCGGCTGAGGCGAACTGGGATGAGCGGGATATGTACGTGACGTTCGGGCAGCCAAGCGCCGAATGAGGCGCGTCCCCGATCGGAGTGGTGAAGGATGGCGGCGTGAGCTGGGACATCTCGATCATGGACCTGCCGGACGATGTCGCGTCGGTCGCGGACATCCCGGATGGCTTTGAGCCTCAGCCTCTTGGCAGCCGAGCTGACCTGATCACGGCGATTCGCGAGGTGGCGCCAAATGCCGACTTCTCCGACCCGTCCTGGGGAGAGCTGGTGACAACGGACTTCGTCATCGAGTTCAACATGGGAAGCGACGAAGTCGTGGACTCGGTGATGCTGCACGTCCGAGGTGGAGGTCCCGTTGTGGACTTCATCGATGCGCTCCTTAAGCTGCTCGGCCGCCGGGCCGACTGCTCTTTGGGTGAGTTCTTCAACCCAGCGACGTCAGGTGCGAGTCTTCGCTCCTGGCAGCGGCGAGGCCTTGATGGCGATGCTCCGGGCCTGGGACGAGAATCCGGACCTGCGGCCGGCGATCGACGAGCAGATCCGTGGACATCTTCGTGGGCTTCGCGAAGCCGATGTGCCGCCTCTCGGGCTGCCGGAGGGGTGGGACGAATGACGAGCCCTTGGCGGCGTCCAATCGAGCGGCTTTGGGCTGAGCATCTTGCTCTGCCGTTCCCGCCTGACCTTCGGGGGGTGGAGGTCGGTGGCGTCGAAGTTGTCCTTCTTGATTCGGACATCGCCGGGTACGTATCGACCTGGCTCTCGAGCGGCAAGCTCGATGGTGGGGCGCATCCGATCCTTGCTCAGTGCATGGACGAGGCGTACCGCGTCGCGAGGCTGCTGGTCGATTCGACTGATGCAGCGTACTTCGAGCGTCTGGGGAACCTCGCGGACGCAGTCCTTGCCGCAGACGAGGTCCGGGAGGAGTTCGCGCCGCCGCGAAGCTATCTGGCCTGCAGGTGGAGCCACTCAACCAGCGACGAGCCGACAGTGATCCTCTCCGAGCTCGACGCGGCGCGCTACGAGGTTCGCAAGATCTATCAGTTCGCCGATGGCCGCATGGAGCGCGCGGACCGAATCACAGAGGCGAGCACTTCGCTGAGCTGGGCGCCGACGCCGAGCGTGGCGGAGATCGCGGCGAACGATGAGTTCGAACTCGTCGATCTCGATGCGGACACGTTCGAGGAGAACTGGCGACAGGCGGTTCCAGTCGGGCTTCCTGTGCTCGTCATCGACGGCGATCGGTTCGACGACTTCGAAGGCTTCGTGGGGCGATTCTCGGCGCTCCTGGCGGACTTCGAGTGGAACGGCAGCCTAGACGCGTTCAACGACATCCTGCGGGGTGGGTGCGGAACTCCGGACGGTGGTTTCGAGTTGCGTTGGTTGAACTCGACGCGGTCGCGCCAGACGCTCGGCTGGCCCGCGACCGTTCGTTGGCTCGAGGGCACGCTCGCCCGCTGCCACCCGTCCAACGTTCCTGCCGTGACGGCGCGACTGGAGGCAGCCAGGCGGGGCGACGGGACCACGCTGTTTGACTGGCTCGTAGCGATCCTCGAAAGCCATGGCCCCGGAGGCAGCGAAGCGGAGGACAGTGTCCTGCTGTGGCTGCTCTGACGGAGTTCGAGCGGTCTGCCAGCGGACAACGGTCTCGATCAGAAGCTGCTCATAAGACCTCCTCGCGCAGGAGCCATCAACAAAATTCTGAAGCGTTTCCGCAGGTCAGGGGCCTGTTTGGGCGTCGAACGCTCCGCTGTGCAGGTTTCGATCAACAATCAGCGTTCGGGGTCGGCCCAGTAGGGCACGTACCTGATCGACCGCGGGCCGGCGGAGGGATCGTAGGTCGCGATCAGCCCCTCATCGATCGCCTCCTTGATGAGCCGTGAGGCCGCTGCCTTGTTCCTCTCCGAGATGCCGAATCGCTCCCGAACGCTCGCGTTATTCGTGGGCTGGTTGCTCACGTACCGCAGGCAGGCGTGCTGATAGACGGCCGAGACCCGCTCCGGCTTGTCCATCTTGGTCAACTGCTTCGGGGCGAAGAGGGTGACTCGCGTCTGCTCGTCCTTGACCTCGACCTTCGCCGGAGGGAGTTGATGGAACTCGATCTCGAAGGCGATCTTGTCCCAGCCGCTACCGCGCTCCTCGGCGACGCCGACTTGGCGCATCGCCGCGCCCATGAACTCGTTGCGGGACCGCGGGGCCATGTCAATGAACCGGAGGGGCTCGACCAGGGGGAGTCCGGGGTTCGTGATCTCCAGTCGATCATCGAAGATCTCGATCATCGGCCCGGCCCCAGTGATTGTCAGGTCCTGGTGAATCAATGCGTTCGCCACGAGCTCGCGTATCGCGAGGCTTGGGAACTGGAGCTCGTCCATCCGCAGGCCGTCTTGAATGACTTCGCTGTTGGGCAGCTGGTCAGCGATGTAAGAGATGAGCCCCTGGAAGCCTGCGGCGTAGCCGCGCTGGCCCACTTGCTCCTTCTTGGTCTTGATTCGCGCGGTTCCCTCGTAATGGATGACCCGCGGCGCCTTGCGAGCGAGCTTCGGGAAGTCGCTTAGGTCCTTTGCATAGAGCAGGGCGCCGCCATTGGTGATCTGCCACTGGTTCTCGACGTCGTGCCGGACCAGGCCGGCGCCTTCCAGTGCCTCGATCACGGCCGATCGGCTCTCGGGAAGGGGCGACTTTTGGAGACTGAAGTACGCCGGGTAGTCGAGCAACTGCACGATGTGTTCGACTTCGAGGTCACCCGCCGCTGCCCGGTCCTCGAAGGAATAGGTCTCTAGAACCTTCCACAGCC
This sequence comes from Marmoricola sp., assembly GCA_030151765.1. Taxonomy (GTDB): domain Bacteria; phylum Actinomycetota; class Actinomycetes; order Propionibacteriales; family Nocardioidaceae; genus Marmoricola. The sequence goes on along the minus strand of JASLCW010000257.1, from coordinate 8,562 downwards.
GGCGCTGGTGATCCGGGTGGCCGCTCAGCTGCTTCTTGTATGAGCCAATGCGGATGTACTCGAGGTTCTTGAACTTGACCGGCAGCTTCATCGCCGCGTCCACGCGGAGGATCACGATGGGAGTGCCATCGATGTCGACCTCGTGGAACGAGAAGTCGACCTGGGGAGAAAGCAGCCGAAGGAGCCAGTGCCGAAGATCTTCCCCACCCTTCTTTGCGCGATCCGGATTGAACGTCGTGCCCTCGACGGAGTGGTCGAGGTCGGAGATTCCCCAGATCAGATAGCCAGTGTCCTGGCCGGCGAGCGCCGCTGAGTTTGCGAGGCACGAGATGTATTCGCCGATCTCCCCAGGATCCGCGTTGCCGATCTTGAACTCGACCCATTCGTTCTCGGACGAGAGCCCGCGTAGACGGTGCACGAGGCCGCGCAGGTCGTCCGGGTTCGTCCAGTCCATCTCCCAATGATCCCGCATCGGATCCCGCTGACAGCCCAGCCTCGCCGGTCCCGCCATCGTTGCGTGATGAGAGGCGTAACCTGTCGACGTGGCCCTCGGAGGCGGAAAGACCGAGCACAACGGTGCTCGCGACATGTCGCGCAAGCACGGGTTCTGGGGTCATGCCGACGAAGCCAAGAAGTGGGCGTCGCGCGCCCGTCGCCGAAATGAGAAGCGCGAAGTCGGTGATCAGTTCGACGCTCACGCAGATGACCCCGGCGACGTGCAGATCACTCGCATGCTCGTCCAGGGCGACGCTGATACCCCATTCTCGGTGATGGTTGAGCCCGAGGCGATGTCCTACGACTTTCCTCCGCAGGAGCGTGTCCTACTGACCTTCCGGGGTCCGGTGGCGGCGGCCGAGTTTGAAGTCGTTCATGGGCCGGGCTGCCTGACGATCTGGCGCCCAGCCGACACCGAGGTCTGGGCGACGCTCGCTAATGGAACCCACGAGCAGATCGGCGGATGGGCGCACATCCCGGCACCTTGGCTCGACAGCGCTCATCCCGACATCGGACCGCCGCCGTGGGAGCGGCCGTGACGGCGTCGTGCGTGGCAAAAACGTGGCAGCAGGATCATCTGCGGCTGTCGACGTCCAGCGCCGGCAGTCACGTTTGCGCAGGTCGGCCGCACGGTGCCGTCACTGACCACCAACACCCGCTGAGCGTGCCGCGCTTCCCCTGGTACTACTGAGCGGGTCCGCCCGGTCGGCGAGGCGCGCTCCGGATTCAGCCTTGGCCGGTGCCGAGGCGCACCAGCCCCGTCTCGTACGCCGTCACGACCGCTTGCGCACGATCGCGTAGTCCCAGCTTGGTGAAGACCCGGGTGACGTGGGTCTTCACGGTGGCCTCGGAGACGAAGAGGGTCGCGGCGATCTCGGTGTTGGAGCGGCCGCGGCCGATCTGTTCGAGCACCTCGCGTTCACGGGTGGTGAGGACGGCGAGGAGTTGGTCGCCGCCGGGGCGGGGGCGCTCGACGTACTCGGCGACCAGGCGGGTCAGGACGGCGGGGGCGAGCAGGGTCTCACCGCGAGCGACGGTGCGAACGGCGTGGATGAGGGATTCCGGCGCGGCGTCCTTGAGCAGAAAGCCGGCGGCACCGGCGCGAAGCGCTCGGTACACGTATTCGTCGAGGTCGAAGGTGGTCAGGATCAGGATCCGCGCGGTCACGCTCGGGTCGGCGACGAGAGCCCGGGTGGCCTGGAGGCCGTCCATCCCGGGCATGCGGATGTCCATGAGGATCACGTCGGGGCGCAGGTCGCGGGCCAGCCGTGCGCCGGACTCTCCGTCGCCGGCCTCCCCGACGACCTCGAGATCGGGTGTGGTGGACAGGATCAGCCGGAAGCCGCCCCGGACCAGCGCCTGGTCGTCGACGATGAGTACGCGCACGAGGCCGCTCATGTCGCGGCCTGCCGTGCGCTGCGCTCCGTCGCGGGAAGCCGGGCGTGGACGGTCCAGCCGCCGGATCGGTTGGGACCGGCAGTCACCTCGCCGCCCAGCAGGCGCGCCCGCTCCGACATGCCGATCAGACCGTGGCCGCTGACCATCTCGGGTCCCGGGCGCGTCGCCTGCACGGGTACGGCGGGCCTGCGGTCGGTCACGTCGACCACCAGGTCGTCACCCTCGAGGCCGACCGTCACGTCGACGGGTCGACCGGAGCCGTGGCGCAGGCTGTTGGTCAGCGCCTCCTGCACGATCCGGTACGCCGAGACCTGCACGCCCATCGGCACGTACGCCGGTGCCGACGACTCGACGGTCGTGTCCAGCCCCGCCGACCGATAGCTGTCCGCCAGCGCACCGAGTTCGGTCAGTGACGGCTGGGGCGGCTGCGGATGGCGATGGGCGGTGTCCGAGATGGACGCGCCGGCGGTGTCCTCGGGCCATTCGCGCAGGACGTCGAGCAGCCGACGGAGTTCGTCGATGGCTTGACGGCCCGTGGTCTCGGCGGCCACGAGTTCGCCGGTGATGTCGCTCTCGCCGGCCGCATGACGCATCCGCGCCGCGCCCACTTGGATCACCATGACCGAGGTCGCGTGGGCGACGATGTCGTGCAGGTCGCGCGCGATCCGTGAGCGTTCGGCGGCCACGACCTCTCGTCGCTGGGCTTCCTGGCCGGCGAGCTCGGTGGCAAGGCGCTGCAGATGTTCGTCGCGAGCCCGAACGGCACGCAGCAGACCCCACGGGACGACGAACCAGAGGACATCGGCCAGATGCTCGGGATGGCGAAGGGACGGCTCGGCCACCTCGGCCGCGGCGGCTCCGGCCAGGGCGACCAGGAGCGCCACCACGCCGCGGCGGTCTCGGAGATGCCATCCGGCCGAGGCCGTCAACACCAGGAGTGGCGCGAATCCGGGGAGGAAGGGGATGCCGTGCGGTGCCACCAGGTGGCTGAGGCAGAAGGCCGCGACCGCCGCGATCAGCGCGCCGAGAGGTGCCCGCCGGCGCCAGGCGAGGGTGGCGCCCGTTGCCGCGAGAACCACCGCATTCCAGGGTCGCGATCCGTGCAGCAGGGTGTCGCCGCCCGGTGTCGCGGTCCACACCATCGCCTGTCCGACGGCGACCATCGTGATGGCGGCGAGTTCGTCCCGGCGGCGCGCGGCGATCATGCCCAAGGCGCGCAGGCGAGAGTCCATGAGCCGAAGGTACGGCGAACGGGTCGTCCGCGTCGTCAATCCCGGGAGGTAGGCCCACCATCCCGCCGTCGTACGCGTCGCGCCTCGATGTCGGTCGAGAGGCATCGAGCCCGCGACCGTCGTACGACGCACGCGTGCGCCGGTGCGGGCGATGTTGGGGGCAGTCAACAGAACGGGAGACACCATGTCCGCCACCACCGCCGTCGCCGTACCGGCCACCGATGCCACCGACAGCCACCGGGGCTGGCGCCGGTCCGCTGCCATCGCGGCCGTCGCCGCTCCGCTCGCCTATGCGCTGGCCGTCGTCGCCGGCGTCGAGCACACCGACGACCACAGCCGGCAACTCGACATCATCAACAGTCACACCGCCAACTTCACCGCGATGGTTCTCCTGGAGTACGTCTGCTACATCCTGGCCGCCGTCACCGCGGTGGCCGTCGCCCTGCGGCTCGCGTCCTCACGTGGTGGTCAGATTGCCGCCGCGGGCGCGGTGCTCACCGTGATCGGATCGTCCGCCGGTCTCGCCGGCTTCGGTGGTGCGATGCCGGTCCTCGCGAAGCCGGCGTACCGGACCGCGGGGCTCTATTTCATCGACCATGTCGGCCCGATCTACAACGTCACTCTCGGACTGGCGATCTTGATGCATCTCGGCCTGTTGGTGATGTTCTTCGCGCTCTGGCGTTCGGGGAGGGTCGCCTGGCCCTGGCTCGCGGTGAGCGCCCTCGCGCTGGTGGCCAGTGCTCTGATGGGCGACGGTCGCGTGGAGAACACGATCGCGATGCTGGCCCTCGCCGCCGGGTTCGTAGGGATCGCCCGCTTCCTCGCGGCGGACTGAGGACAGATGTGCGGCCGGGCGGTCGCCACCGGACCCCAACCTCCAGCCAACGCGTCGGGTCGTAACCTCGCTTCATGGAGGACCTGTCCGTCGAGGAGCTGGACCGAGCGCTGCTCGCGACCGGCTACCTCGCCGATCCCGAACTCGCGACCGTGCTCTTCCTCTCGCTGCGGATGAACCGGCCCCTGCTGCTCGAGGGGGAGCCGGGGACGGGGAAGACGGCGCTGGCGGAGGCGATCGCGGATGCGATGGCACTGCCCTTGATCCGGCTGCAGTGCTACGAGGGCATCGACGCCACGCAGGCGCTCTACGACTGGGACTTCCCGCGCCAGATCCTGCACCTGCGGGCGCTCGAGGCGACGGGAGGAGTGGACGCGGAGGAGGCCGAGAAGAGCCTGTACGACGGCCGCTTCCTGCTTGCCCGACCGGTCCTGGCGGCACTGCAGCAGGCGCCCGCCGTACTGCTCGTCGACGAAGTCGACCGGGCGGACGACGAGTTCGAGGCCTTTCTGTTGGAGGTGCTCAGCACCTATCAGGTGACCATCCCCGAGCTGGGCACGGTGAAGGCCGCCATCCCGCCGATCGTCGTCCTGACCTCGAACCGCACGCGTGAACTGCACGATGCGCTCAAGCGGAGGTGTCTCTACCACTGGATCGACCATCCGGGCCTGGACCGAGAGGTCGCGATCGTCCGATCGCGTGCGCCGGAGGTCTCGGAGGATTTGGCACGTCAGGTGGTGACCGTCGTGCAGCAGTTGCGCAGCGATGCCGACCTGGTGAAGCCGCCGGGGGTGGCCGAGACCCTCGACTGGGCACGCGCACTCGACTGTCTAGGGGGCATCGACCTCGCCACGGCGTCTCGCACGGTCGGCGCCCTGGTCAAGTACCGCGAGGACTCGGAACGGGTCCGCGAGCAGCTCGAGAGACTGCTGGCATGAGGAATGCCGCGGACGAGATCCTGCTCGGCTTCGCGAGCGCGCTCCGGGCGGCCGGTGTGCCGGTGACGGCCGATCGAACGCATGCCTTCCTCCAGGCGACGGCCTGCGTCGGCGCGCATGACCGTACGGCGACCCGTGCCGCCGGTCGCGCGACCTTGTGCGGCTCGCCCGACGACCTGGACCGCTTCGACGAGGTCTTCGATGCGTGGTTCTCGACGCGTGGTGGACCGCCACCACCGAATCGTCCGCTGCCCCAACGGGTCGCGGGCGTCGTACCCGTGCCGAGCAGTGGCGACGGTGCCGAGGGGGACGAGACCGCTCGCGCACTCGCCTCCGACCTCGAGGTGCTGCGGCATCGCGATGTCTCGAGGCTCTCGGACGCCGAGCGCCGCCGTACGGCCGCCTTGTTCGCGCAGCTGAGGGCCGAGCCGCCGACCCGGCGGGCACACCGGCGCCGTCCCGGCAGGCACGGCGAGGTCGACGCGGCCCGCACACTGCGTGCCTCGCTGAGACGCATGGGTGAGCCCGCCGACATCCAGTGGCGGCGTCGCGGCGTGCAGCCGCGACGGGTCGTCCTCCTGCTCGACGTCTCCGGCTCCATGAGCGGGTACGCCGATGCGCAGCTCCGCCTCGCTCATCGCCTCCTCGCGGCCACGCCGAAGGCCGAGGTGTTCACCCTGGGGACCAGGCTCACCCACGTCACCCGTGCCCTTCGCCAGCGCGATCCCGACCGGGCGCTCGCCGCCGCCGGTCAGACCGTTCCCGACTGGTCGGGCGGCACCCGTCTCGGCGACAACCTGAAGGCCTTCCTCGACCGTCGCCGCGACATGGCCCGCGGCGCCGTCGTCGTGATGGTCAGCGACGGGTGGGAACGCGGCACGCCCGACCTCCTCGCCGAGCAGATGGCGCGACTCCACCGAATCGCGCACCGCGTGGTCTGGGCCAATCCGCACAGCGGCAAGGATGGCTACGCCCCGGTACAGCTCGGGATTGCTGCGGCACTGCCCTTCATCGACGACTTCGTGGCGGGGCATTCGCTGGCGTCGTACCAGGAACTGTTGGGAGTGATCGCGCGTGCGTGAGGTGATGAAGGAGCTGCTCGCGTGGTGGGAGGCCGGCGAGACCGTCGGCGTCGGCACGGTCGTGGCGACCTTCCGGAGTGCGCCGCGGCCGCCGGGGGCGAGCATGCTCGTCGGCCCCGACGGTACGGCCGTCGGATCGGTCTCGGGAGGCTGCGTCGAGGGAGCGGTCTACGAGGCGGCCCAGGAGACCGTCGAGACCGGTGAGCCGCGCCTGCATCGCTACGGCATCTCAGACGACGACGCCTTCGCGGTCGGCCTGACCTGCGGCGGGATCCTGGACGTGTACGTCGAGAAGGTCAGCAAGGAGACCTTCCCCGAACTCGCCGAGATCGCTGCGGAGATCGACGCCGGCAGGCCGCTCGCGCTCGCCCGCGTCGTCGAGCATCCGGACCCGAGCCGGGTGGGTCGCAAGATGATCGTCCGGCCCGACGGCATCGCCGGATCGCTGGGCAGTGCCCGCGCCGACGACGCCATTCACGACGATGCCCTCGGCCTGCTCGCGCACGGCCAGAACGCCACCCTCACCTACGGCCCCGACGGGGAGCGTCGCGGCGAGGGCATGCGGGTCTTCGTCTGGGCCTTCGCGCCCAAGCCGCGGATGCTGGTCTTCGGGGCCATCGACTTCGCCTCCGCGGTCGCCCGGGTGGGGCACTTCCTCGGCTACCACGTGACCGTGTGCGATGCCCGTCCGATCTTCGCCACGGCCACCCGTTTCCCCGAGGCCGACGAGGTGGTCGTCGACTGGCCGCACCGCTACCTGAAGGCGGAGTCCGAGGCGGGTCGCATCGACCGGCGCGCGGTCATCGCCGTACTCACGCACGACCCCAAGTTCGACGTACCGCTGCTGGAGGTGGCCCTGCGGCTGCCCGAGGTGGGCTACATCGGCGCGATGGGCTCGCGTCGTACCCATGACGACCGGGTGGCGCGGCTCCGGGAGGCCGGGCTGGGCGATCACGAGATCGATCGCCTCTCCAGCCCGATCGGACTCGACCTCGGAGCACGTACGCCGGAGGAGACCGCCGTGTCGATCGCGGCTGAGATCATCGCCGCCCGCTGGCAGGGCTCCGGGTCCCGGCTCAGCGCCCTCGAAGGACGTATCCACGGCGGCGACGGGGAGGATCACGAGGCAGTGTGACCGGCGTCACTTGAGTGTTAGGTTGAGAGGCATGGCTGGCGCCGACCTGCAGGCCCGAAGACTCGCGACGATCCGTGCCTGGACCTCCTTCGTCGAGGACGGCGACGAGGCCGGTACGGCGGTCCGTCCCGAGATCCTGCAGAGCTGGAATCGCTCCTCGGTGATCAGTCCGTCGGTGGCCGAGGCGCCGCTCGCCGACGAGGGCGACACGGCCGCCTACTGGCGGGATTCGCCGTTGCAGGTGGCCGTCGAAAGGGTCGGCGACGAACTCCGTCGTACGGCGGAGGACGGCGACCTAGTCATCGCCGTCACCGACCCGGACACCCGCGTCCTCTGGACCTACGGCGGCCGGGTGATGCGACGCAAGGCGGAGACCGTGAACTTCGTGCCCGGCGGCCGCTGGGACGACGAATCCGTCGGCACCAATGCGCTCGACCTGGCCAATCGCGACGACCGCCCGGCGATGGTCTTCGGGGCCGAGCACTATGCCCAGGCGGTGCACAACTGGGTCTGCTGGGCGGCCCCGGTGCACGATGCCCAGGGCAACCGGCTCGGCGTCGTCGACCTCTCCACGACCTGGGACCGGACGCACCCGATCGGGCTCGCCACCGCCCGCGTGATGGCGCGGCTGATCGAGACCGCGCTGCCGCTGACACCCGGTTCCGGCCGTCCCGACGAGATCAGCGCGCCGGGTCTCGTGATGACCCTGCTCGGAACCGCCGAGACCTGGCTGGACGGTCAGCGGCTGCTGCTCAACCGGCGCCAGACCGAGATCCTCGCGTTGCTCGCGCTGCATCCCGAGGGCATGTCACTGGATCGTCTGCACGCGGCGGTCTACGGCGAGGAGTCCGTGACCCTGTCCACGCTGAAGGCGGAGGTCTCCCACCTGCGTCATGCCCTCGGCGGCCAGCTCTCCTCGCGCCCCTACCGGCTGTTGATGCCGGTGTCCACCGATGTCGAGCACGTGCTGTCGATGCTTCGGCAGGGACGGGTCGGTACCGCGGTCGAGGCGTACGGCGGCGACCTGCTGCCCGGCACCAACAGCCCGGCCCTGACGGAGCTGGCCGAGTACGTCGCCGTGGCGGTCCGTGAGGCGCTCCTCGCCTCACCCGAGCCCGAGGCGGTCCTCCGGTACGCCGATCTCGCACCTTATGACACCGAGGTGGTCGAGCGCTGCCTGGCCACCATCGGCCGGCATCCCGCCGTACCCCTGCTCAAGGCGCGGCTGGCGTCGGCGCGCTGAGTGTTGTTCCTCCGTGGGGGCGCATGGGCCTGCTTCGGCTGATCGCCGTCGGCGGGTCACCCTTGTCCGTGGTCACCGTCCCAAGAGCGGCGGCGACGGGGCGAGGCCGGCGTCGGTTGCGGCTGTCTCCCGGCTCACGGTGGGCGTCTGGTTCCCGGGTCGGTCTCAGCTGTCACATCCTGCACTTCCGTTCGGTCGTGCACA
>JASLCW010000256.1 GCA_030151765.1 Marmoricola sp. | reverse complement strand
AGATCTTGATCGTGTTGTTCTCGGAGGCGTTGATCGCCTCGGAGAGGTCCTTGCCGACCTTCTTGTCATCGACGTCGAAGGCGGCCACGAAGGTCACGTCCGAGACGTGGTAGTCACCGAAGGTGACGTGCATCAGGCCGGGAACGGTGCCACTCGGATCGGCGTCCTTGTAGTACTCGGCTCCCTGGATCAGCGACGTGGCGCAGTTACCGACGCCCACAATCGCAACGCGTACCTCACCCATGGGGATCTGGCTCCTTACTTGTTTTGCGGTGTTCTCTTCAGTGGTTTCAGCTGACCTCGGAGCGCGCCGCCGTCGAGGCGGTCGAGGTGCTCCGGGGGGTCTTGGGGGCACCGGTCTTGGTGCCGGTCTTCGGGCCGGCCTTGGCGGCGGGCTTGGCCGTCGAGCCGCGGTGGTCGGCCTCGCCGTGCTCGGCGTCGATCAGCTCGGTGAGCCAGCGCACCTCGCGCTCCATCGACTCGAGCGTGTGCCGCTGGAGCTCGGTGACATAGCGGTCGTGACCGCGGTCGGCGCTCGCGCGGGCCCGGTCGAGCCGCTCCTGGAGGCGCGAGCGGCGGCCTTCCAGGATGCGCATGCGTACGGCGGCGTCGGTGCGCGAGAAGAGCGCGAATCGCATCGTGAAGTTCTCGTCCTCCCACGAGGACGGGCCCGAGTCGCTCATCGCGGTGGCGAAGTGCTCGCTGCCGGCCGGGGCGATCTGGTAGACGATCCGCTGCCGGCGCGAGACGCCGGGAGACATGGTGGTGACCTCGGTGACCCAGCCGGCGCGGAGCATCCGCTTCAGGGCGGGGTACAACGAGCCGTAGGAGAGCACCCGGCTCCAGCCGAAGAGCAGATTGAGTCGCTTGCGCAATTCGTAGCCGTGCAGCGGAGACTCGTGGAGCAGGCCGAGCACAGCCAGCTCCAGGGTGTCGCCCTTGCTCGCCATCTCACTGCCTTCCGGACGGCCGCCTTGACAGGGGTCAGGCGGTCGGGATGAATGTCTCGTCGCGACATGTTCATTCGATACTTCGAACCGATGTGTCGTCGCGTTCTATCGAGCGAACCTATCAGTTCGATATATCCAGCGCCAGCACCCGCACGCGGTTCGGAGCGTCGGATGGGTCACAATTGCGCCTGCCGGGGCAGCGAAGCAGTCGGATGACTTCGTCGTACGCCGTACCCTTGCCCGGTAGTACGGCGCCCCTGGCGCTGCCCGACGGAAAGGCTGGGCCCGGCTTGAGCGGCACCCGCAAGAACCCTCCCCCCGGCGGCGGCAGACGTGCCGCGGCCAAGTCGAGTGCGTCCGGAGGCAAGTCCTCCGGTGGTGCCAAGGGCAAGTCCGGTGGCAAGAAGGGCTGGCGCGACTGGCGTACGGCGCTCAAGCGCCTGCTGATCACGGGCATCGTCGGTGTCATCGTGCTGAGCGGCATCTTCGTGCTGGCCTACATCAACACGACGATCCCCGACCCGAATGCGGCGTACCAGGCGCAGACGACGTACGTCTACTACAACAAGGGCGGCGCCAAGCTCGGCAGCTTCGCCACCCAGAATCGCGACTCCGTCCCGCTGAATGAGATCGCCCAGTCCATGCAGGACGCCGCCGTCGCCGCCGAGGACCGCAGCTTCTGGACCAACAAGGGCATCGACCCGCGCGGCATCCTCCGCGCCGCCTTCTCCAATGCGCAGGGCAATGCGACCCAGGGTGGCTCCACGATCACCCAGCAGTACGTGAAGCTGCTCTACCTGACCCAGCAGCGCACCCTCAGCCGCAAGATCAAGGAGGTCTTCCTCTCGCTCAAGCTGCAGCGCCAGCAGTCCAAGCAGGAGATCCTCAACGGCTACCTCAACACCGTCTACTTCGGTCACGGCGCGTACGGCGTCGAGGCGGCCGCCCAGACTTACTTCGGCGTCAGCGCGAAGAAGCTCAAGCCCGGCCAGTCCGCGATGCTCGCCTCGATCATCAACTCGCCCAACTACTTCGACCCCTATGGCAACTCCGCCGAGCGTCAGGCGCTCCTGCAGCGCTACCAGTACGTCGTCGGCGGCATGGCCAAGATGCAGACGATCGACTCCGCCACCGCGTCGAAGATCCAGGCTCATCTCCCCAAGGTGGTCAAGCAGCGGGCCAGCAACACCTACGGCGGCCAGCGCGGCTTCATGATGACGATGGTGAAGAAGCAGCTGCTCTCGCTGGGCTTCACCGAGCAGCAGATCGACGGCGGCGGGCTGCGGGTGACCACGACCTTCGACAAGGGCGTCATGGCCGCCGACAAGAACGCCTATGACACGGTCGCGCCCAAGGGCGTCAACAAGCTGCACGTCGGCATCGCCTCCGTCGACGTCAAGACCGGCGCGCTGCTCGGCATCTGGGGCGGCCAGAACTATCTGACGAGCCAGCTCAACTACGCCACCCAGGCGTCCACCTCGGTCGGCTCGTCCTTCAAACCCTTCGCGCTGGCGGCCGGCCTGAAGCAGGGCTTCAGCCTCAAGTCGACCTTCGACGGCAACTCGCCCTATCGCTTCCCGGGCGGCGCCACGGTGCAGAATGAGGGCGAGGCGAGCGGCATGCGCAATGGCCAGTCGTACGGCGCCCACATCAACCTGATCTACGCGCTGCAGCAGTCGGTCAACACCGCCTTCATCGACCTGACCATGTCGATGAACGACGGTCCCTACGCGATCAAGAGGACCGCGATCGCGATGGGCGTACCCGAGAGTGACCACATCGAGGCCAACTCGGGCATCGCGCTCGGTCAGACCGCAGTGGCGCCCGTCGACATGGCCAATGCCTACGCGACGATCGCCAATCGCGGCATGGCCCACGCCTGGTACGCCGTCTCCAAGGTCACCGACTCCGGCGGCAAGGTCCTGTGGGAGCACCACGACGACCAGAAGCGCGCCATCCCCGAGGGTGTCGCCGACGACGTCAGCTATGCCATGCAGCAGGTGGTCAAGGGCGGCACCGGCCGCGCCGCACTGTCGCTGGGTCGTCCCGCTGCCGGCAAGACCGGCACCGCGACCAACAACCCCGGCCAGGTGATCTCCTCGTGGTTCGTGGGCTTCACCCCGCAGGTGGCCACGGCCGTGTCGTACTTCCGCGACAAGGGCTACACCTCCATCGAGGGCTACCTGGTGCCCTTCTACGGCGCGACCTATCCCGCCCGCACCTGGACGGCCGCGATGCAGGGCATCATGGGTGCCTATCCGACGGAGAACTTCCCGCCGCCGGCGAATGTGAAGGGCGTTCCGCCGTCGAGCGGCCACACCTACACCCCGCCCCCGCCGCCGAAGAAGACCAAGAAGGCGAAGCCGACCCAGAAGGCCAGCCCGACCCAGAAGGCGAGCCCGACGAACAAGCCGACGCCGACCCAGGCGCCGCCCTCGGCGCCGCCGTCCGAGCCGCCGACCCCCAACTCGACCTGCGTCACGGTGGGTCCGGGCGTGACGAACTGTTCGGGTTAGCTCGCGCGACGTGGGCGATCTCGTTGAAGCACCGACGACCGCCGAGCCGGCGATGGCCTGGCTCGGCGATCGTGTGGGCGGCTCCGTCACCCGCCACGGGCGGCCCCATTGGTGGTGGACGCCCGTGCGGGTGCTGCTCGCCGGCTGCACGCTGGTCTTCGTCTTCGGCATGGTGCAGCACACGCCGTGCGTCACCAGCAACTGGAACAGCAACGCGACCCGGTACGGCGCGATGTGCTACTCCGACATCCCCTATCTCTACACGGGCAGGGGATTCGCCGAGCAGACCTGGCCCTACAGCCACACCGACCGCTATCCGGCGATGGAGTACCCGGTCGGCATCGCCGTCTTCGCCTGGGGCGCCTCGGTCCTGACCGCGCTCCACCCGCTGGGACCACCCGAGGCACTCCGCGCGGCCGCCTCGCCCGACGCGCTCTGGTCGATGCCCGGCATGCCCGGGGAGATCAACGAGTACTTCATCCTCACCATCATGCTGCTCTTCGGCTGTGCGCTGGCGGCGACGTACCTGCTGGCCACCGCCGATCCCCGGCGGCCCTGGTCGGCGCTGCCCTTCGCGATGACGCCGCTGCTCCCCCTGGCCGGGATGGTGAACTGGGACCTGCTCGCCGTCCTGGCCATCGCCGGCGCCCTGTGGGCGTGGCTGCGCGACCGGCCGCTGTTGGCCGGCGTCTGCATCGGCCTGGGCACCTCGATCAAGCTCTATCCGCTCTTCCTGCTCGGCGCCCTGCTGGTGATCTGCCTACGGGAGAGTCGGTACGACCGACGCCGCCTGTGGGCCTTCGCCGGCGCGACCGGTACGGCGCTGCTCACGTGGTTGGTCACCAATGTTCCGATCTACCTGGCCAATCCGGAGCGCTGGAAGTACTTCTGGACCTTCAACTCCAGCCGTGGCGCCGATCTCGGCTCGCTCTGGCTGGCCTTCGCCAACCACGCCTCGCCGCACGCGATCAACGTGACCTCGTGGCTCCTCTTCGGCCTGGCCTGCCTGGCCGTTCTCCTGCTCGGCCTCAAGGCGCCACGCATCCCGAACCTTGCGCAGCTGGGCTTCCTGATCGTGGCGGCCTTCCTGATCGTCAACAAGGTCTACTCGCCGCAATACGTGCTCTGGCTGCTGCCCCTGGCCGTCCTGGCCCGGCCGCGCTGGCGCGACATGCTGATCTGGCAGGCCTGCGAGCTGGTCTACTTCGCCGCGGTCTGGCTCTATCTCGGCGGCTGGCTCGAGGGCGCGAGCGGAGGCACGCCGGCGTACAGCGCGGCGATCGTGGTCCGGGTCGCCGGCGAGATCTACCTGGGCGCGACGATCATCCGGGATCTCTACCACCCGGAGGAGCCCGATCAGCTGATGTGGACGGAGTCGAAGGTCGTGGCGGTGTAGCGCACCCGCACCGGGATCTCCTCGCCGACCGCCGGTGGCGTGACACCGGAGGGCAGGAAGAGCATCGAGGCCTGCATGTGCGGCGGCTCCGCAAAGAAGCGGTGCTTGCCCGCGACGACGTACGGCGAGCGCACCAGGCCGGCCGCATCCAGTCCGCCGCGAGCGAGCGTCGTACCGCGGGAACGGACGCCGGTCTGGCCGGTCGGCGCCTCCAGGCCGATGCCGTGACCGGTGCCGCCGGAGACGACCAGGAGGGTGCCGTTGCGGGGTGCCCGGCGCCGGCGATAGCCGTAGCGCTCGCCTCGTCGGATCGGGTGCACGTCGAGCACCCGCCCGGTGACCCTGAGTGCATCGGGGGCGCCGAGCCACAGCTCGGTGCCGATCCGCGGCCGCAGGCGCAGGTCGGCGTACCGCACGGCGAGCCCCGCGACCTCGGCGGTGCTGAGGTGGGAGACCCAGAGAGTGGGGCCGAGCGGACCATCGGCGCCGAGTCCGGCGGCGACCGCGTCGACGATCAGGTCCTCGGTCTCGCGCACCGAGTCGGCGCCGGCGAGGGGGAGGTGGACGGCGACGCCCTCGGCCCGCACCCGGCCCGAGGCGACGATCACGGTCGCCTCCCGAAGGCCGGCCGGGCTGAAGCCGTGCCGGCGCATCGAGGTCATCCGCTCCAGAACCACCCGCGGGCGCTCTCCGGTCGCGGCCAGCGCCTCGAGGTCTTCGAGGCGGCCGACGGTGTGGATCACCCGGTCACTCGAGGACAGCTCCGAGGTGGCCAGGAAGGACCGCCACGGAGTGAGCACCAGGAGATCGGCCTCGCAGCGGTCGGCCACGTCGTCGAGCTCGGCGTAGGTCCCGACGGCGAGCGTGTCCGCGCCCAGCCATGCCGTACGCCGTGCGAGCCGGTGGTTGCCGAAGCCGTAGCCATTGCCCTTGGCGACCGGAACCAGCCCCGGACGCTCGTCGGCGACGCGGCGGAGGTGCTCGCGCCAGGCATCGCCGTCGACGTGGAGGGTCAGGCTCATCAGCCCCTCCGGTTCATGTAGAGCTGGAATCCCTTGTAGAGAAGGGGCTTGAGCGGGAGATCCCACTCCCCGACGTACTCGACGGCCTCACCGCCGGTGCCCACCTTGAACTGGATCAGGCCGACGTGGGAGTCCTCGGCGTCGAGCGTCTCGGTGATGCCGCGAAGGTCGTAGACGGCAGCGCCGGCGGCGATCGAGTCCTGAATCATCCGCCATTGGATCGCATTGGAGCCGCGGACCTCACGTTTCTCGGTCGAGCTGGCGCCGTAGGAGTACCAGGCATGGCGGCCGCTGCGGATCCAGATCGTGCTGGCCACCAGGTCGCTCGCGTGATGTGCCAGGTAGAGCCGGATCTCGGTGTCGGCCGCCGGATCGTCGAGGGCGGCGAACATCTTCTCGAAATAGGACAGCGGGCGTGGCGTGAAGTGGTCGCGCCGGGCCGTGTGGACGTAGAGCTCGTGGAAGGCGGGGAGCTCGGCGGGGCTGGCCAGGGTGACCTCGACGCCGAGCTTGGCGGCCTTCTTGATGTTGCGGCGCCAGAGCTGGTTCATCCCGGTCAGGACGTCCGCCTCCGTGCGGCCCTCGAGCGGGATCACGAAGTTGAACTGCGGCTGGCCGGCCGCGAAGCCACCCTCGACGGCCTGGGGCAGCCAGCCGGCCTCGCGCAGCTGGGAGAGCACGGCAGCGCCGGTCTGCTCGCGGGCGCTCGGCGGCAGTTGCCCGAGGCGCTCGACGGCGGCGTCGGCGATGCCCTCCTTGACCTGGGCCGCCGACCAGCGCCGGCTCACCACCGGCGGACCCATCCGGACCGCGAAGGCACCGGCCCCGCGGAGATGCTCGGCGAGCGGCTGCAGGAAGGCCTGCAGTTCCTGCTCCCAGGCGAGCACCGGACCCTCGGGCAGATAGGCGAGATAGCGCTTCACCTTGGGCAGCTGCCGGTAGAGCACCAGGCCGGCACCGACCAGCTCGTCGCCGGCGTACCAGCCGAGCGACTCGGCGCGCCATTCCTGCTTCACCGCCGCCCATCCGGGCGTCTGCAGGAAGCTCGCGGACCGTCCCTGCGCCGCGCTCGCTGCCAGGAAGGCGCGATGCGTCGCGGGGTCGATGGTGCGAACCAGGAGAGGCGAGGTCACGTCGGCGAGCCTAGTCAATCGGCCTAGTTGTCGAAGACGGCGATGCCGGAGTCGTTGTCGGCACGGATCGCGGCGCCGAGCTGGCGGATCGCCGCGACGTCGGGCATGAGCACCCTGCCGCCTCCGGCCGGGACGTAGTCCTTGTGCGGAACGGTCAGGTAGCGGGTCAGCTGCGGTGAGAGTCCGCGGGAGTGCCAGCCGAGCGAGCGGATCGCCCCGGTCGTGAAGCCGTCGTCGACCACGAGGTTGGGGGTGAGATCGCGAAGCAGGCCGATGATCTTGAAGGGATTGAGCAGGACGCCGGGGGTGAGGCTGCCCTCGATCATGCCGCGCATCCACTGCTGGTTGCGATGACCGGCGTCCACGCTGGTGATGCCCTTCTGGACGACGTAGGCACGGGCCTGCGCGCCGGAGAGATGCTCGATCCCGTTCACGGTGTTGATGTCGACGCCACCGAGCCGGTCGGTCGCCTTCGCGTAGCCGGTGTAGGTGGCCAGCACGACGTGGTCGATGGTGAGGCCGAGGAGATCCTGCAGCGAGGTGTTCAGGCCCGAGGCGCCCGAGCGGAGATAGCGGACACCGACCGTTGCCCGGGCCTGGCCCTCGGTGGCCGGGAGGACCAGATCGCGCGGCAGGTCGATCAGCGAGGTGTTGGCGCCGTTCGCGCCGATGTGCACGAGCTGGACGACCATCGTCGGGACATCGGCCTGTACGGCGGTCTCGCGCGCGTCGGAGGCGATCAGCAGGACATTGGTGCCGGCACTGGTCTTGCCGGCGTACGGCGCATCGAGCGGTGCGCGCCGGATCGAGGCCAGCTCGTGGTTGACGTAGAGCAGGAAGCCGACGACGAGAAGCACCACCGCCAGCAGCGGGAAGACGATGGTGTTGCGCGGGCGGTACCAGTGGTGGTGCCGGCGACTTCTGCGCCGGCGCCGGCGTCGCCGGGACCGGCCGGGCCGCGTGCTCCGGCCCAGGCTGGACTCGAGGCCGGCACTGTTGTGCCGGCGGTTGTGGCCGTGTCGGCTGAGCCAGGCGAGATCGTCGTCGGGGTCGACGGCATCGTTGGGGAGGCCGGGTTCGCCGGTGGGTTGGTCCCCGGGAGGCTCCGCAGGTAGGTCAGGGGTGTCCGGCCCGTCCGGGCCCGTCACAGGTGCTCTCGCAACCACGCGAAGTCGGCCCGGTGCTCGTCGGCCCCACCGGGCGTCTCGCAGATCACCGGCGCGCCGGCATCGCGTACGACGCCCGCGAAGTCCGCCGCGTCGAGCTGGCCGTTGCCGAAGTTGGCGTGGCGGTCGGCACCGGAGTCGAAGGCGTCCCGACTGTCGTTGGCGTGCACCAGGTCGATCCGCCCGGTGATCGCACGGATCCGCTCGACCGCGGTCGGCAGCTCGATGCCGCCCGCCCAGGCGTGACAGGTGTCGAGGCAGAAGCCGACCTTCTCGAAGCCGTCGGCCTGCGAGATCGCCTCCCAGACGCCGCCGATCCGGTCGAGATGGCGCGCCATCGCGTTGTCGCCGCCGGCGGTGTTCTCGATCAGCAGCGGGATCTTGATGTCGGTGGCCTCGATCGCCTTGCGCCAGTTGTCGAAGCCGACCTCGGGATCGTCGGATTTGTTGACGTGACCGCCGTGGACGATCAGGCCCTTGGCGCCGATCTCGGCGGCCGCGTCCATGTGCTGCTGGAGCAGCTTGCGGCTGGGAATCCGGATCCGGTTGTTCGTGGTCGCCACATTGACGATGTAGGGCGCGTGCACGTAGAGGTCGATGCCCGCGGCCTCGGCATCGGCGCGCAGGCCGGCCGCGCCGCCGGCGTACCGGATCTCGGGGCCCTTGTATCCCTGCGGGTCACCGAGGAAGAACTGCACGAGCGTGGTCTCGCGGGCGCGCGCCTCGGCGATCGGGTCGTCCTGTTCGACGTGAGCGCCGATCGCGGGGGTCATCGCCGAGGTCATGAGGTCACCCTATGCGGAACGCGGGGTGGGCAATGAGTCCGTTTCGCGTCTGAGACGTCGACCGGCTACTCTGGTGCGTCGCTTCCGGCGCATCCGCGCCCGGAGCCCTCCTGCCACGGAACGTCCGTGGCCGCATGAGTCCGAAGGAGGTAGGCGCATCGTGCGTGCCTACGAACTGATGGTCATCCTCGACCCGAACCTCGAGGAGCGGACCGTCGCCCCGTCGCTGGACACCTACCTGAACGTGGTCCGCAACGACGGTGGCTCGATCGACAACGTCGACGTCTGGGGTCGCCGCCGGCTGGCCTACGAGATCAACAAGTTCGCCGAGGGCATCTACGCCGTCGTCACGCTGCAGGCCGAGCCTGCGACCGTGAAGGAGCTCGACCGTCAGCTGGGGCTGAACGAGTCGGTGCTGCGGACTAAGGTCATGCGTCCCGACATTCGCTGATCCCAGCGGACCCTCAAAACTGTAGGAGACTGGCTATGGCAGGCGAGACCGTCATCACCGTCGTGGGCAATCTGGTCGACGACCCGGAGCTGCGCTTCACCCCGTCGGGTGCAGCGGTGGCGAACTTCCGGATCGCCTCCACGCCCCGCACCTTCGACCGGCAGAGCAACGAGTGGAAGGACGGCGACGCGCTGTTCCTGTCCTGCTCGGTCTGGCGACAGGCGGCGGAGAATGTCGCCGAGTCCCTCACCAAGGGCATGCGGGTCGTCGTACAGGGACGACTGCGGCAGCGTTCCTACGAGGACCGCGAGGGCCAGCGCCGTACCGTCATCGAGCTCGAGGTCGACGAGGTCGGCCCGTCGCTGAAGTACGCGACCGCCAAGGTCACCCGTTCCTCGGGTGGTGGCGGCGGTGGCTACAACGGCGGTGGCGGTGGCGGCAACGACCCGTGGGCCGCGCCGGCCCAGGGCGGCGGCCAGTCGGCCCCGCAGGGCGGCCAGTCCCAGGGCAACTGGGGCGGCCAGCAGGGCGGCGGACAGTCGGCCCCGCAGGGCGGTCAGGACCCGTGGAACACCCCGGCCTCCGAAGAACCGCCCTTCTGATCGCGGGCCTTTTCAACCAAATTTCAACAACCTCAACCATTCCGGCGTGAGCCGGGCTCGAGAAAGAGAGCACCACAATGGCCAAGGCAGTGATTCGCAAGCCGAAGAAGAAGGTTTGCCAGTTCTGCAAGGAGAAGACGACGTACGTCGACTACAAGGACGTCGCCCTCCTCCGCAAGTTCATCTCCGACCGCGGCAAGATCCGCGCCCGTCGGGTCACCGGCAACTGCGTGCAGCACCAGCGTGACATCGCCCTCGCGGTGAAGAACGCTCGTGAGGTCGCGCTGCTGCCCTACACGTCCACCGCTCGCTGAGAGGAGCACCGAAGATGAAGCTCATCCT
>JASLCW010000250.1 GCA_030151765.1 Marmoricola sp. | reverse complement strand
AGGTGCACCTTGGAGGACTTGTAGGAGCAGTGCTCGCTCCACATCACCGAGTACATCGCCAGTTCGGCGCTCGTAGGGCGGCGACCGAGGATCTCGCGGATCCGGAGGTACTCGTCCTCCTTGAGTCCGAGGTCAGCCCAAGGCTGCTCGCGGTCGGGGTCAGAGGCGGCGACGGCGACGGTGTCCAGCACGCCCTAAATCTACCGGCGCGGGCTCAGGCCGGGACGACCAGCCCATCCACGACGACCTCGAGCAGCGGACGCACGCTCTCGGGAGGCAGATCGGCATTGTCCGCGACGGTCGCGACGCCACCCACCAGGCGCGACACCTGTACGGCGTCGGTGCCCTCGCGCAGCGCGTGCTGCTCGCCGAGGCGGTGGAGCACCCGCTCGTTGGCGGCGACCAGGGTCTGACACTTGGTCATGATCGGAGAGTTCGGGTCGCCGATCGCCGAGGTGATCTTGGCGGGACTGCCCTTGTAGGCGCTGACCAGCGCGACATAGGTCTCGAACCAGTTCAGCAGCAGCTCGCGCGGCGGGCCCTCGTGGACGAGCGCCTTCTCGACCGTGTCCTCGACTCGGGTCACCCACGACTGCAGGATCGCGTCGACGAGATCCTCGCGGGTGGCGAAGTGGCGGTACAGCGTCCCCGGGCCCACGCCCGCCTTCTTGGCGACCGCGTCGAGCGAGGCCTCGTAGCCCTGCTCCCGGAAGACCTCACGCGCCGCTTCGACGATGCGTTCGCGATTGCGTTTCGCGTCCGCGCGCATGACCACACCAACTTTCCGCAGAATTCACTTGCTAAGCGGAGACAGTCTCCGTATCGTTAGAGAACCGGAGAAGTTCTCCGGAAACAGTCTACGTCGGCTTACCGAGCCAGAACAGGACTTGGCACCAATGTCTTCCACCACCCTCCGTCCGCGAGCCTCGATGCCCACCCGCGCATCGCTCGGCATCGCGGTCATCCTCGTCGCCCAGCTGATGCTGGTGCTCGACGCCACCGTCGTGAATGTCGCCCTGCCGCACATCGGCACCGACCTCCACTTCAGCGCCGCCTCCCTCTCCTGGGTGCTCAACGGCTACACGCTCGCCTTCGGCGGACTGCTGCTCCTCGGCGGCCGTCTGGGCGACGTCCTCGGCCGCCGCCGGATGTTCCGGATCGGCCTGACCGTCTTCACGATCGCCTCCTTCGCGGGCGGCCTCGCCCTCTCACCCGCCTGGCTCGTGGTCGCCCGCGCGGCCCAGGGCGTCGGCGCCGCGATGGCGGCACCCAGCGTGCTGGCACTGCTCACCACCAGCGCCCGCAACGACAGCGAGCGCAATCGCGCCCTCGCCCTCTTCGCCGCCGTCTCCTCGGGTGGCGCCTCCCTCGGCCTGCTGCTCGGCGGCGTCGTCACCGATCTCGGCTCCTGGCGCTGGACACTCTTCATCAATGTCCCGATCGGCCTCGCCGCCATCGCCCTGATCGGGCGGTACGTCGACGAGACGGACCGGCGTACCGGACGCTTCGACATCGTCGGCGCGGTCACCGCGACCCTCGGTGCCGTCGGTCTGGTCTGGTCCCTCATCGGTGCCCCCGACCACGGCTGGACCTCGGCGCGCACGATCACCGGCTTCGCCATCGGGGTCGCCGCGCTCGCCCTCTTCGCCCGGACCGAGACCCGCTTCGCGCACCCGATGGTGCAGCCGCACCTGGTCCGCAATCCGCGCCGGGTCGGCGCACTGATCGTGATGGCCACGATGTTCGCCGGCCAGATGTCGGTCTTCTTCCTGATCGTCCAGTACGACGAGGGCGTGCTCGGACTGGGCCCGCTCGCCACCGGATTCGCCTTCCTGCCGCTCAGCCTGGGCATCTTCGGCGCCTCCCGGGTGACACCCCGTCTGGTCGCCCGCTTCGGCACCGCACCGCTGATGGCGGTCGGCACGCTGGGCGTCACGATCAGCTATCTGCTGCTCAGCAATCTGCACGCGGGCGACAGCTACGCGCCGACCGTGCTGATCCCGATGCTGCTCAACGGCGTCTCGGCCGGCCTGGTCTTCATGCCGGTGACGAGCACGGTGCTGACCGGCGTCGAGCCCGAGCATGCCGGTTCCGCCTCGGGCCTGCTGCAGACCACCCAGCAGCTCGGTGGCGCGATCGGGGTGGCCGCGATCGTCTCGGTGTACGCCGCCGGCGCCGTACCGGGACAGGTGGTGCCCGGCTTGCAGGCCGCCTTCTGGACCGCCGGCATCCTCGGAGCGATCGGCTTCGGCACCGCGCTGACGCTCTCCCTGGCCGATCGCCGGGCGGCAGCGGGGCCGGCGACAGGCCCCGCCGTCCTGCCGACCCAGGCGCGTGTCGAGGAGACCGCCGACGCCGCCTGACCGGCCGCCGCACCACCCACGAGGCCCACGCTCCGACCGATCGTCGGGGCGTGGGCCTCAGGCGTGTGCGGTAACCACCGATCAGGTCTCCAGAAGCACCGAACAACGGATTCCGCAGAAATTACATCGTTGTAGTTCGCATAACACCCCTGTTACGGGTGTGAAAGTTGTGATCTAGTGGTGCGACGCTAACAGGAGATCACATGCCTTCCCCCGTACGACGCACCCGTCCCCTGGTTCTTTCGGCAACCCTGCTCGCCGTCCTGCTGACCTTCGCCCTCGGCTTCCAGAGCACCTCGTCAGCGGCCGGCGGGGTGCTCGCGCCCGGCAATTTCACCGGCATGGGCTTCGACGCCTGTGCGGCGCCGAGCGCGGCCACGATGGACAAGTGGATGAAGGCGAAGGAGAACCCGTACCGCGCCGTCGGCGTCTACATCTCGGGCGGTCTGCGTGCCTGTTCGCAGCCGAATCTCACCGCGAGCTGGATCAGCCATGTCACCGGCACCGGCTGGCACGTCCTCCCGCTCACGGTCGGGCCGCAGGCCTCCTGCACCGGCTTCAGCAAGCGGATCTCCGACAATCCGGCCAACATGTACGCGGCCGCACGCGCCCAGGGCCGGACCGAGGCGACCACCGCGGTCAGCACCGCCGGCGCTCTCGGCATCGCCCCGCGCAGCACCCTCTTCTACGACATGGAGAGCTGGCACACCGGCTACGACCGCTGCGATGCCTCGACCCTGTGGTTCCTGGCCGCCTGGACGACCGAGCTCCATCGTCTGGGCTACGCCTCGGGCATCTACTCGAGTGCGTCGACCGGCATCCGCCTCCTGGACAAGATCGCCAGCGCACCGCCCGCGAACTACGTGAACCCCGACCACATCTGGTATGCCCAGTGGAACGACAAGGCCGACACCGCGACCAGCTACATCAACGCCGGCCACTGGACGAACCACCAGCGGGTGCACCAGTTCTACGGCGGCCACAACGCGACCAACGGCGGCGTGAAGCTCAACATCGACAGCAACTGGCTCGATCTGACCACGCCGGTGCTCGGCGGCGGGCCGAAGCCCACACCCACTCCGACGCCGACTCCCACTCCGTCTCCCACGGCCGCGCCGACGCCCACCGTCCCCGCGACCCCGACGGCGAAGCCGGCGCCCACACCGACGAACCCGGTCAACCCGGCCACCGTCACCTGCACCCGTGACCGCGTCAGCCGTACGTCGTACCCGAACACCGACGCGCACTCGGCCGCCGACCAGGTGATCGCGGCCCAGTGCCTCCTGCGTCGCGCGAAGCTCTACACCGGCAAGGTCGACGGCGTGTGGACCCCGCAGCTCACCACCGGCCTGCGCTCCTTCCAGCGATCGGTCGGCCTGCCGCAGCGCTCCTGGCTCGACAACCGCACCTGGACGGCCCTGCTCAGCGCCGGCTTCGCCCCCAGCCTCCGGATGGGCAGCTCGCAGCCGGTGCCCGCACTGCTCGCCCTGGCCCGTGCCCTCAACGCCGCGGCGGGTGCACAGCTCCACGGGACGGCGTACTTCGGCGAGCTCACCCGCACCGCCCTGATCCGCTACCAGCGTGCCCTCTTCGGCAAGGGCAGCGGTGTCGCCGATGCCCGCACCTGGGCGGCGCTGCACCACGGAGAGGTGATCCCCGGCACCGCCGTCCGGCCGCGCGTCGAGGCCGGCCAGGCGACGACCGCGACCACGCCGGCTCCGAGCGCATCGGCCACGCCGGACGCGAGCCCGAGTGTGACGCCGAGCCCGACCGCATCGGCCACGCCCACGACCGGCCCGGGAACCGACCCGGCAACGGTCCCCGTCGCTCCGGGCGCGACCGACCCGGCACTGAGCGTGAAGCCCGCGCACAAGGTCAGCCAGCGTGCGATCGGCGTACAGGCGCCGACCCACAAGGGTGCTCCGGCGCTGCCGAAGGCGCGCCAGCTCACGGTGCCCCAGATGGTTCCGCACGCCGCTCCCGTCACCCCGGTGCGGGCGCCGCTCTTCAGTACCGCTCTCCAGTCACGGATGTGGACGATGATGAATCTGCTCGACACTCACGCACAGGACGTGGTGGCCGCCTTCGCTCCGTGGCTCGCGGCCACCGAGGCGGTGGACGGCTCATGAGGACCGCCGGGAAGCGTCGCGCCGGCATCGCCGGCCTCGTCTGTGCCGCACTCGCCGCCACCGGTGCGGCCGTCCTGGCCGGCTCCCCCTCCGAAGCGGCCGCCGGCAATCCCGTGACGCCCGGCAACTTCACCGGGCTCGGCTTCGACCAGTGCAATGCGCCGACCCAGAACGCGATGGACGTGTGGAAGGCCAAGTCGCCCTTCTCCGCGGCAGGCATCTACATCTCGGGGAACTCACGTGCCTGCCGGGAGCAGACGAATCTCACCGCCACCTGGGTCCGTGCGCAGCTCGCCAACGGCTGGCACCTGATGCCCATCACGCTCGGACCCCAGGCGAGTTGCAGCACCCGCTTCCCCCGGTACGGCGCCAAGATCGACCCCACGATCCGGCCGTCCGCGGCGTACACCTATGCCAACGCCCGCGCCCAGGGCCGGGCCGAGGCCACCAAGGCCGTTGCGGCCGCGAAGGCGCTCGGCATCGTCCCCGGCAGCACGCTCTTCTACGACATCGAGGGCTGGGACGCGAAGAAGTCCACGGCGTGCAACCGCTCCGCGATGTGGTTCCTGAGCGCGTGGACCAACGAACTGCACCGCCTGCGCTATCTGTCGGGCGTCTATTCGAGTGTCGGGTCCGGCCTGCAACTCCTCGACAACGTGCGCCAGCACCCGCCGGCCGGCTATGTCATGGCCGACGTGATCTGGCTGGCCCGCTGGGACGGCAAGGCCAACACCAGTTCGACGCAATACATCCCGGACACCGGATGGTCGGATCACCAGCGCATCAAGCAGTACCAGGGCGGACACAACGAGAAGCACGGTGGCGTCACGATCAACATCGACCGCAACTACCTCGACGTACGCACCCGGGCCGTCCCGCAACCGGTCGGGGAACCGGCGAATCCGCCGGGCCCGCAGGACACCTCGCTGTGCACCCGTACGTCGATCTCGCGCGCGGCCTATCGACGGACCAGCGCGACGGACAACAGGGCGCTCGTGCTGCCGCTGCAGTGCCTGCTGGCGCAGCAGCACCGCTACTCCGCGGATGTCACCGGCATCTGGAACTCCCAGACGTTGGCCGCGCTGCAGTCCTTCCAGCGCAGCGTCGGCCACCGGGTCACCGGCTTCGCCTCCCGCAGCGACTGGGTCTCACTGCTGACCGCGGGAAGCGGCGTCGGCGCGCTCAAGGCCGGTGCCACCGGGCCCGACGTCATCCGGGTGCAGCGTGCGATGAATGCCGCCACCGCGCGGCAGCTGAGGGTGACCGGCCATTTCAACCCGGCGTCCCGGCGCGCGATCCTCGCCTATCGCAAGAAGGTGCACCTGCTGCACCGGCCGACGGTCAACCCGACCGTGTGGCGGCACCTGCACAGCGGGCGTTGGTGAACCGGACTCAGCGGCGGCAGACGGCCAGTAGTTCGACGCCCGGCACCTTGCCCTCGTAGACCGCCCAGCCGCGGTCGAAGGAGACCAGGCGCACGCCGCCGGTGGCGGTACGGCGAACGATCGCATGGGCCGGTACGACCTGCCCGAGTCCCCGGGTGGAGCACTGGTAGGCACTCATCAGCGCATCGGTGTGCGCCATCTGCGGATCGACGGCGACGGGCGAGCCGGCTCCCCGCGCCTGGACATCGGAGACGAGGGTCGCCTGGAAGAGCGTGGTGAGAGCGACGCCGACCGCGGCGAAGACACCGAAGAGCGTCGTACGGCGCAGCGCGCCCAGCAGCGCGGCGCGAAGGCTCGCTGGTCGGGGGTGTCGGCGCAGCCGCATGTCTCACTGC
>JASLCW010000243.1 GCA_030151765.1 Marmoricola sp. | reverse complement strand
CCGTAGAGCAGGACGCCCTTCGGGGGCTTGAGCTGGTGCTCCTTGAACATCTCCGGATAGAGATAGGGCAGCTCGACAGCATCCTGGATGGCTTCGATCTGGGTGCCCAGGCCGCCGATCGACTCGTAGGCGATGTCGGGAACCTCTTCGAGGATGAGCTCCTCGACCTCGGACTTCGGCACTCGCTCGTAGATGTGGCCGGACTTGCCGTCCAGCAGCACCGAGTCGCCGGCCCGCAGGGTGCTGGCGAGCAGGGGTTCCGCCAGCCGTACGACGCGCTCCTCGTCGGCATTGCCGATCACCAGCGCGCGCTGCCCGTCGGCGAGCAGCTCCTTGAACATGACGACATCGCCGACGCTCTCGTAGTCGAGGGCGGCGACCACGTTGAGGGCCTCGTTGAGCATGATCTCCTGGCCGCGGCGGAGCTCGCTGACGTCGACATTGGGGCTCACGTTGACGCGCAGCTTGCGACCACCGGTGAAGACGTCGATGGAGTCGTCCTCGTTGCGCGACAGGAAGGTGCCGAAGCCGGTCGGCGGCTGCGCCAGCCGGTCGACCTCCTCCTTGAGCTGGATGATCTGCTCCCGGGCCTCGCGCAGCGTCTGCGCCAGGCGTTCGTTCTGCGAGGTGACCGCGGACAGGGACCGCTGTGTGTCGATGAGGCGCTGGTCGAGATCGCGCGCACCCCCGGGGCGCTCGGCGAGCCGGCGGCGCAACTCGGTGACCTCGGCCTCCAGGAACGAGACCTGGTTGCGCAGGACAGTGGCGTCGTGATCGTTCACCGTGGATCACCTCCGGTAGCGGACGAGATGCTTCTGGTTCTCGTTTTCGACACTACCTGTCGACACTCCGTCTCGCGGCGGATATTCGTTGCTACCGGCGAGTCATTCTGCCGAGGGCGTCGGTGCCGGGGTCTCGGCGATCACATCCGCGGGCCGCGGACCCTGGTAGTCGCTGCCGTAGGCACCCGGTGCGGGGCGGCGCTTCTTGCGCGGCGCCTGCTCGCCGGGGGCCATCCGGCGCGAGGTCACGAGAAAGCCGGTGTGGCCGTTCATCGAGTGCGCCGGCCGGATGGCCAGCCCCTCGACGTGCCATTCGCGCAGCAGCGTCTCCCACGGCCGCGGCTCGGTGAATTCGCCGTGTGCACGCAGGGTCTCCACGAAGCGGCCGAGCTGCGTCGTGGTGGCGACGTAGGCGATCACCAGGCCGCCGGGAGCAAGGGCGTGTGCGACCGCCTCGACGCACTCCCACGGCGCCAGCATGTCCAGTACGACGCGGTCGACCGAGCCCGCGCCGACCTTGGGAAGCTCCTCGGCGAGATCGCCGACCGTCAGGTTCCAAGCGGGGTGGGGATCCTCGAGGCTGCCACCGAAGAACTGGGCGACATTCTTGCGGGCGACCTCGGCGAATTCCTCCCGACGCTCGTACGACGAGAGCCGGCCGGTCGGGCCGACCGCACGGAGCAGCGAGCAGCTGAGCGCGCCCGAGCCCGCACCGGCCTCGACGACGTGCGCGCCCGGGAAGATGTCGGCCATCGCGACGATCTGGGCGGCGTCCTTGGGATACACGACCGCGGCGCCGCGCGGCATCGAGACCACGAACTCGTTGAGGAGCGGGCGGAAGACGAGGTACTCGCCACCGGAGCTGGAGGTGACCGTGAAGCCCTCGTCCCGGCCGATCAGCTCGTCGTGCTCGATCGAGCCCCGGTTGGTGTGGAACTTCTTGCCCTCTTCGAGGCAGATGTTGTGCTTGCGCCCCTTGCCGTCGACGAGGCGTACCCACTCCCCTGCCACCAGCGGACCACGTCGTACGCCGGACCAGTCCGGATTCATCCCTGCCCTCTTCCGTTCTTCCTGCCGTTGCGCTCGCGCAGGACACCGTCGGCGAAGGCCTGGTCCACGTCGCGGGTGCTGA
Source organism: Marmoricola sp. (assembly GCA_030151765.1). Lineage (GTDB taxonomy): Bacteria > Actinomycetota > Actinomycetes > Propionibacteriales > Nocardioidaceae > Marmoricola. Next base: position 4,357 of record JASLCW010000243.1, on the reverse strand, counting down.
GCATGCCATGAATGGATCCGTCGGGCTCGACGAGCAGGTACTCCGTCGCCGGCGTCTTGGTGAGCGCCCGTACGAGATCCTCGCCGCCGATGTCGATCGGCAGCACCAGACCGTCCTCGATCGAGCGGGCGACAGCGGTGATCGCGACCCAGGGCCGTCGGTCGTCCGGGGTCATCGCCAGGGAGGCCTCGCTGACCAGGCCGCTGACCTGGTCGTCGCTGCTGTGCACGACGATGCCGCCGGCCTGCGCCTCGTTGGCCCGCCGGGTCGCCTCGGCGATCGACAGGTCGCCGGGGACCGCGATCACCCGTCGGGCGAGTGCGCGCGCCTGCAGCGCCGGCAGCCGGCTCCGGATCCGTGCCCCGGCGATGGCCGCGGTGGCCCCACCCCAGAGGAAGGCGGCGATGACCCAGGCGAGCGCATAGTCGAGCAGGTCGGGCTCGGTTTTGGTGATCCTGGACGACACCAGCGGCCAGAGGAGCGCAAGTCCAGCCACCACTCGCCCGGCCCAGGCGGCCACGATCGTGCCGCGGTGGGGATTGCCCGTGGTCTTCCAGACCGCGGCCTGCAGCACCCGGCCGCCGTCGAGCGGCAGCCCGGGGAGCAGGTTGAGGACGCCGATCACCAGGTTGGCCACGGCCATGCCGTCCACGGCCAGCCCCAGGACGCCGCCGTTGACCGCGAAGTGCAGTGCGAAGGCGGCCAGGCCGACGCCGATGGAGGTGATCGGCCCGACGACGGCGATCCGGAACTGCTGTGCCGGGGTGGCGGGTTCGCCGTCGATGGTGGTCATGCCGCCGAGAAAGCTCAGGGTGATCCAGCGGACGCCGAGGCCGTAGTGCTTGGCCATCAGTGCGTGCGACATCTCGTGGAGGAGCACGGTCAGGTAGAGCAGGACGGCGTACGCGATGCCGGCGAGGTACTTCCAGCCGCCGAGACCCGGCTGCACCCGCTCGACCGTCGGTGCGAGGAGCCACGCGATGAGCAGGGCGACGATCAGCCAGGAACCGCGGACGAGCACGGCGATGCCACCGATCGACCCGATCCGGATCGAGCCCGGCGGGTACGTCGGAGTACGCCCATCGTCGTCCGGTTCCACAGGCGCAACGCTAGCGTGCGTTCGGGACGTTGTTTGCGGCGCACCGTGCGCCGCGAACGGAGGAGATCTCGGTGGGAATCCGTCGTGCCGTCGGCACAGGCATGGAGAAGGTCGTCGGGGAACAGCGTGTGCAGCGCATTCGGCAAGGTGAGGCGCGGGCGCGTCGCCGACTCATCGCCGCGCTGGATGTCGAGGCGCGGGCACCGCAGCCCGTAAGACCCGTCAAGGCCAAGAAGCCGCCGCTGACGCGGGAGCAGCAGATCGAGCGTCTGGGCCGGGCCACGCCCGAAGGTCTCGGCGCCGGCTCGGTACTCCCCAAGGGCCTGACCTGGGTCTCTCCCGATCCCTTTCCCGACTACCCGCGCACCGGCGCGACCTGCCGCGAGCTGCTGGCCGGCATGCACGAGCAGCTCCGCCCCGCCGACCTACCTCGAGATCGGCGTGAGCACGGGTGAGAGCCTGACGCTCTCGCGGGCGCGGACGATCGCCGTCGATCCGGGCTACCGGATCCTGAAGCCGCTGCGCTGTGACCTCGCCGCCTTCGTCGAGACCAGCGACGACTTCTTCGCCCGCGCGGACGCCTTCGACCACTTCGGCGGCGCGCCCGTCGACCTGGCCTTCATCGACGGGATGCACCTGGCCGAGTACGCGCTGCGCGACTTCATGAACCTGGAGAAGCACATGTCCCCGGGTGGCGTGGTGATCATGGACGACGTCGTACCCCGCAATTCGCTGGAGGCCTACCGGGTCCGTCGTACCGCGCCGTGGGCGGGCGATGTCTTCAAGGTCCACCAGGTGCTTCGCGAGCACCGCCCGGATCTCACCCTGCTGCCGCTCAACACCGAGCCGACCGGCAGCTACATGATCGTCGGCCTGGAACCGTCCAATACGGTTCTCGACGAGGCCTACGAGTCGCTGGTGCCCTTCCTGACCTCTCCGGACCCGCAGGTCGTCCCGGCGGAGTGGGCCGAACGGCGCGAGTGCCGCAATCCCGACTCGGTGCTGGCACACAGTGCCCTCGACGAGGTCGTGCGACTCCGCGAGGCGGGGGCGAGCCGCGACGAGTACGCCCCGCTGTGGGCACAGTTCGCCGAACCGCCTCCGCTCAGCTGAACAGTGCGCCGAGGGCGCGCAGCGAGTGCGGCAGGTCGTCGGCGATGACCAAGCCGGGCTGCGCCTCCAGCGGCACGTGCAGCGGTACGGCGAGCGTCCGGCAGCCGGCGGCGAGTGCCGATGCGATGCCCGTCGGTGAGTCTTCGACGGCAAGGCACTCCCCTGGCGCGACACCCAGCTGACGGGCGGCGGCCAGATAGGGCTCGGGATGCGGCTTGCCGTCGCTGACGACCTCCCCGGTCACGATGCAGTCGAAGGTGTCCGGAGGCAGTGCGTCGAGGACCGGCTGGACGAAACGCCGGTAGGACATGGTGACCATGCCGCACCGGAGGTCATGGGCACGCAGGTCGGCCAGCAACTCGCGTGCCCCCGGACGCCACGGGATCTCGCGGGAGAGATGCGTCACCACACCGTCGAGCAGCCGCTCGACCAGGTCCGGCGGCGTGAACGGTACGCCGGTCTGCTCGATGATCATCCTCGCCGAGGCGATCAGGTCGCTGCCGACCAGCTGCAGGGCCTGCTCGTGCGACCAGGTGCCGCCGTACGACTCGATGATCTCGGTCTCGGCCTCGATCCAGTAGGGCTCGGTGTCGACGATGGTGCCGTCGAAGTCCCACAGGACCGCGGCGGGCTCAGTCCTCGGGGTCATAGGCGAGGTTCGCGGAGAGCCAGCGCTCCGCCTCGGCGAGGGTCCAGCCCTTGCGTGCGGCGTAGTCTTCGACCTGGTCGCGCTGCAGGCGACCGACGACGAAGTACTGCGACTGCGGGTGTGAGAAGTACCAGCCGGTCACCGCGGCGCCCGGCCACATCGCCATGCCCTCGGTGAGCTCGATGCCGGTGTTGGCGTTGACGTCGAGCAGCTCCCAGAGGGTGACCTTCTCCGTGTGCTCCGGGCATGCCGGGTAGCCCGGAGCCGGCCGGATGCCGGTGTACTTCTCAGCGATCAGGGCGCTGTTGTCCAGGTCCTCGTCGGGTTGATAGCCCCACAGCTCGGTGCGCACGCGCTGGTGCATCCGCTCGGCGAAGGCCTCGGCGAGCCGGTCGGCGAGCGCCTCCAGCATGATCGCGGAGTAGTCATCGAGCGCCGCCTTGAACTCCATGATCTTGTCGTGGGAGCCGAGTCCCGCGGTCACCGCGAAGGCGCCGACGTGATCGGCCAGACCGGTGTCCTTGGGGGCCACGAAGTCGCCGAGCGACTTGTTCGGCACGCCCTCACGGTGCTCGCCCTGCTGGCGCAGGTTGTGCAGCACCGTCAGGACCTCGCTGCGGCTGTCGTCGGTGTAGACCTCGACATCGTCACCAACCGCATTGGCCGGGAAGAAGCCGATCACGCCGTTGGCGGTCAGCCACTTCTCCTTGATCAGCCGGTCGAGCATGTCCTGCGCGTCGTCGTACAGCTTGCGCGCCTCCTCGCCCGTGGTCGGGCTGTTGAGGATGTCGGGGAACTTGCCCTTCATCTCCCATGCGTTGAAGAAGGGCTGCCAGTCGATGAACTCGCGCAGCTCGGCGAGGTCGTAGTCCGCGAAGACCCGAACGCCGGTGAAGGTGGGTGCCGGCGGCGCATAGCCCTCCCACTCGATCGGCGTACGACGCTCGCGGGCCTGCTCCAGGGTGACCATCGGGCGGTCGTGCTTGGCCGCGTGGCGCTCGCGCAGGGCGGCGTAGTCGGCGTCGATCTCGGCGAGCAGTGCGGGGCGCTTCTCGTCGGAGAGCAGTGCCGCGGCGACGGGGACCGAACGCGAGGCGTCCTTCACCCAGACCGTCGGGCCGGCCTTGTAGCGCGGCTGCACCTTCACCGCGGTGTGGGCGCGCGAGGTGGTCGCGCCGCCGATCAGCAGCGGGATGTCGAGACCCTGCCGCTCCAGCTCCGCGGCGAAGTTCGACATCTCGTCGAGCGACGGCGTGATCAGGCCGGACAGGCCGACGATGTCCGCGTCGACCTCCTTGACCTTGTCGATGATCGTCTGCGCGGGCACCATCACGCCGAGGTCGATGACCTCGTAGTTGTTACACGCGAGCACCACGCCGACGATGTTCTTGCCGATGTCGTGCACGTCGCCCTTGACGGTCGCGAGGACGATCTTGCCGTTGGCCTTGTGCGTTTCGCCGGAACGCAGCTTTTCTTCCTCGATGTACGGACTGAGA
>JASLCW010000231.1 GCA_030151765.1 Marmoricola sp. | reverse complement strand
CCTTCGCCGGCGGCACCTTGCCCGCCGCGGTCACCTGACCGGTGAAGAAGCGGCCGAACTCGTGCGCCGCCTCGACGACCGCGCGGTAGCCCGCGATGTTCGCCATCGACGACAACACGTCGAGCGACTGTGCGCGCGAGATCCGCGGCACCGCATCCATCGCCAGCGCGGTGATCGGGCGACGACCCAGGTCCTCGACCAGCTCCGGGTTCAGCGCCGGCGAGAGCAGGCTCACGATCGTCGCACCCTGCTTGAGCCCGTCCAACTGAGCCGACGAGGGCGCGTTGACACCGAAGACGATGTCCGCGGCCAGCGGATCACCGATCCTCGCACCCGCCTCGACGTACGCCGCATCCGCGAAGCTCGACGCGGCACCCGCACCAGCCTCGATGACGACCTCATAACCCAGCTTCAACAACTGGGCCACCGTCGCCGGCGTCGCCGCGACACGGGTCTCCCCCGGCCGGGCTTCCTTGACTACACCGATCTGCATTCCGTGCGCTCCTTCAGCGTGAGCTGTCAGCGTGAGGGCATTCGAAGTTTGGGGCAGCTTAGAGGCCGCTGAGAATGCCCGCTCGGGTGATCCCACGCCCCGGACCCGGTGTGACGCACGACTCAGCGCACGAGGACCGTCAGTGCTCCCGGCATCAGACTGACACGGGCTCGTAGCGGACCGATGTATTCACCGTCGGCATAGGCGTTGATGTCGGCCGCCTCGATCGTCACCGCGCTCGCGCGGTGGGTGGAGACCTCGGGCCGGTCGACGTGGGTGCCGCGGTAGACGCTCGGCAGTTGCATGAGGGTACGGCGGCGCGAGGCGGCGCACCCGACCGTCACGTCGAGCAGCCCGTCGGCCGGATCGGCATCGGGGCAGATCCGCATGCCGCCGCCGTACGTCGTGGTGTTGCCGACGGCGACCAGCAGCAGGTCCTCGTCGATGACGGTGCCGCCGGCGGGCCCGCCCTCGAAACCGACCCGCATCGGCAGCGGCCGCAGGTTGATGAACTCCGCGAGGATCGCCAGGTTGTAGCGAGCCCGGCCGTGCGGCCAGGTCATCCGGTTGGTGCGGTCGCTGACCAGCGAGTCGAAGCCCGCCGCGACCACCGAGCCGAAGAGGGTACGACGCCCGTCGGCGGTCTGGATCACGCCGACATCGACCGCACGGGTGTTGCCCGCGACGATCAGGTCGACGGCGTCGGTGGCGCTCTTCCGGGGCCAGTCGTACTCCCGGGCCTGGTCATTGCCCGTGCCCGCCGGGATCACCCCTAGGGGCGTTCCGGAACCGGCCACCGCGGGCAGCGCCAGGTGGACCATTCCGTCACCGCCCACGACGACCAGGGCGTCGACGCCCTGGTCGACGGCCCGCTGAGCCTGTTCCCGGCCTTCCTCCACGGAGCCGGGAACGAGCTCGTTCACCTCCACGCCCTGCTCGGCGAAGCGGGCGCGAGCCTCGGCGGCCACCCGCAGCGCCCGACCGTGGCCGGCGGCGGGATTGGTCAGCAGGGCGACCGTGCGGATCGTCACGGGATCAGCTTGCCCGGGTTGAGGATCCCCGCCGGGTCGAGGGTGGCCTTGACCGCACGCAGGACCTCGACGCCGAGACCCCCGACCTGGGCCTCCATCCACGGCCGATGGTCGGCACCGACGGCGTGGTGATGGGTGATCGAGCCTCCGGTCGACAGGAGTACGTCGTTGACCGCGGCCTTGATGTCACTCCACTGGACGAGCGCCCCTGCCGTCCCGCTGCCCCGCTGCGCACCGGCGATGGTGAAGTACAGCGAGGCGCCGGCGGCGTACACGTGGGAGATGTGGCAGAGCACGATCGCGGGCGAGTCGTATTCGGCGAACTTGGTGGTCACGCACTCGGTCACCGCGGCCTTGAGGGTCTCCAGATTCGACCAGGAGGTGACCGTCTCGAGCGTCTCGACGAGGGCGCCGCTGGCCAGCAGCGGGTCACGCAGGTAGGGCCCGTCGAAGCGGTGCGCGGCCCACTGCTCGGCGCGCTCTGCGCCCAGCGAGGTGCCACCGGACTCGGCGATGACCCGCGCGGTCGCGGCCCGGCGGGCGGCGGCCAGCTCGGGCTCGCCCTCGAAGACGGTGATGCCCAGGCAGCCGGTCACGCTGTCGCCGCCCCCGGCGTCGGAGACGGTGGCCAGGTTGAGCGAGGTCTCGGTCTCGTCGGAGAGGCGCATGACGGTCGGGCCGGTGGCGCGCTGCTGCACGGCACGCAGCGCCGCGGCACCGGTGGCGAAGTCGGGGAACTGCCAGGCCTCGTAGAGCTTGGTGGCGGGCGCGCGGTGGACCCGGAGCCGGACCGAGGTGATCACGCCGAAGGTGCCCTCGGAGCCGAGGAAGAGCTGGCGCAGGTCCGGCCCGGCGGCGTCCTTGGGACCGGGGCGGCCGAGCGTCATCACGCCGCGCGGGGTGACCACGCGCAGGCCGACGACCATGTCGTCGAAACGGCCGTAGCCGGCCGAGTCCTGCCCGGAGGACCGGGTCGCCGCGAAACCGCCGATGGTGGCGTAGCGGAAGCTCTGCGGATAGTGGCCGAGCTCGTAGCCCTCGGCCGCGAGCAGCGCCTCCGCCGCCGGGCCGGTGAGGCCGGCACCGAGCTGGGCGACCTGGTCGACGGCGTCGAGCTCCTCCAGCCGGTCGAAGCGGGCCAGGTCGAGCGAGACGGCGGCGTGGAAGTCGCCACGGATCGGGTCGAGTCCGCCGACGACCGAGGTGCCGCCGCCGAACGGGACGACCGCGATGCCGCGCTCGACGCAGACCGCGAGCACGCCGGCGACCTCGTCGTCGTCTGCGGGGGCGACGATGCCGTCGGGTGCGTCCTGCTCCTCCTGCTTGCGTCGGAGCAGGTCGAGCGTGGACTTGCCGCCGGCCCGGAGCAGTCGGTCCGCATCGGTCGTGCTGACCCGGTCGGCACCCACGACCGCGGCGAGGGCGGCCACGTCGTCGGCGGTCAGCGCCGAGGCGCGCAGGCGTACGGCGTCGCGAGCCACCGGTGCCGCGGGCTCGCTGGTGCCGAGCATCGTGGTCATCAGGGCGAGCATGTCCGGACTGAGCTCGGTCGCCTTGGCGGGATCGCCCCAGGCGTCCCAGGCCATCGGCGGATGGGGCATCGGCTGCTGAGTGGGCATGTTACAGTTTTACACATCATGTCAAGTCGTAACGCCACTCGCGATCGCATCCTCGACGCCGCCGCGCACTACAGCCGCGCCATGCATCGACAGCCGGCCATCGCCGAGCTGGCCCGGCACGCGGGCGTCAGCCGGCCGACCGTCTATCGCTACTTCTCCGACGGCGACGCCCTCTTCCGGGCCCTGTGGGAGCGCGAGATCGGCGCCATCCTCGACGCGACGCCCTTCGACTTCACCACGCTCGACGAGCTGGTCGCACGCATCGTCGAGATCGCCGACGGGATCAGCCGCCACGAACTCCTGGCCCCCACCCTGGCGACCGACTCCACCCTCGTCGCGCACTACATCGTCGACCGCTTCGGCACCAGCCAGCGGCTGGTCTTCGAGCGCCTCAAGGCGGCCGTCGAGGACGGCCAGGCCGCGGGCGGCGTACGACGCGGAAAGGCCGACGAGCTCACCGCGATGGTGATGCTGATCGTCCAGTCGGCGGTCCAGTCCCGCACGATGATCGCCGAATTCCTCGACGACGAGGCCTGGCGCCGCGAGCTCGGCCATGCGATCAAGGGATACCTGCAGCGATGACCTCGACCCTCGACGCCGGCACCCGCCGCCGGGGCCTCGACCGGCTCACCGCCGGCGACACCGTCGACGTCCTCGTCGTCGGCGGCGGCGTCACCGGTGCCGGCGTCGCTCTCGATGCCGCCACCCGCGGGCTCAGCGTGGTGCTGGCTGAGTCCCGTGATCTCGCCTTCGGTACCAGCCGCTGGAGCTCCAAGCTGGTGCACGGAGGCCTGCGCTATCTCGCCTCCGGCAACATCGGCGTCGCCCGGGAGAGCGCCGTCGAACGCCATCTCCTGATGACCGTCACCGCGCCGCACCTGGTGCGTCCGCTGGCCACCGTCGTACCCCTGCATCGCGAGGTGACCCGACCGCACGCCGCCCTGATGCGCAGCGGCTTCATGGCCGGCGACCTGCTGCGTCGTACGGCGGGCACCCCCGCCGCCGTCCTCCCCCGCGCCCGCCGGATCGACGCGAGCAGCACCCTCCGCATGGGCGGCGCGATCCGTCCCGAGGGCCTGCGCGGCGGCCTGCTCGCCCATGACGGACAGCTCATCGACGACGCCCGGCTGGTCCTCGCCATCGCCCGCACGGCCGCCGATCACGGCGCCCTGGTGCTCACCCGGACCCGTGCCGGCAAGGTCACCGGCACCGGCGCCGAGCTCACCGACACACTCACCGGCACCACCACGACGGTCCGTGCCCGCACGGTGATCTCGGCCGCCGGCGTCTGGTCCGGCGAGGTCGACGAGTCGGTCCGGTTGCGGCCCTCGCGCGGCACCCACCTGGTGCTGCCCGCCGCCGCGCTCGGCAATCCGGCCGCCTCGATCACCGTGCCCGTCGAAGGCTCGATGAACCGCTTCGTCTTCGCGATGCCCGAGCAGCTCGACCGGGTCTATCTCGGCCTCACCGACGAAGAGGCGCCCGGCCCGATCCCCGACGTACCCGAGGCTGCCGAGCACGAGATCGACTTCCTGCTCGACACCGTCAACCGGGCGCTCGCCCGGCCGCTCACCCGTGCCGACATCCTCGGCAGCTATTCCGGACTGCGTCCGCTGTTGCACGCCGACGACGGCTCCACCGCCGACGTCTCCCGCAAGCATGCTGTCCTGGTCGGACCGGACGGCGTGGTCACCATCGTCGGCGGCAAGCTGACCACCTATCGCCAGATGGCCGAGGACGCCCTCGACAAGGCGCTCTCACTCGCCGGCCTCGCCGCGGGTCCATGCCGCACGCGCACCGTGCCCCTTGTCGGCGCCCCCACCCGTGCGGACAGCCGCAGTACCGACGGTCTTCCGGAGATGCTGGTCCGCCGGTATGGCGGTCTCGCGGCCGAGGTGCTCGAGAGCGCCACGATCGGCGATCCGACCGCCCCGATCGCCGGCGGCCTGGACGTCACCCGGGCGGAGATCGCGTACGCCGTCACGCACGAGGGCGCGCTCGATATCGACGACGTGCTCGACCGGCGTACCCGCATCGGACTGGTCGCCGCGGACGCCGATCGCGCCCGCGACGCCGTCGCCGAGATCGTCGATCAGGTCAGCCGGTAGTTCAGCCAGGCTCCGGCAACCTCGCTCGCCGCGTGCACCCGGGAGTTGTCGTCACCGGTCCGCGGCAGGCCGAAGCTCGCTCCCTGCGCGGCACAGGCGGCGGCCGCGTCGTCGAAGGCGACCGACGTCGCGGTCACCGACCAGGTGCCGTCGGCGGCCTGGCATGCGGCGGGATGCGGTGCCGTGCACGGAGCGGCGACCCAGCGGCTGTCGGCGCCCTGGAAGGTGCAGCCCCCGGCCCCGGCGACCGGCTGGTTCGGCGCCCAGCTCCACAGCGTTCCCTGGATCCGGCCGTCCTCGGGCAGCAGCTGGTCGAGGCCGAAGAGGTTGACCCCGCAGTTGGTCATCGACTGCACCTTGAGCGGGGTCAGCGCCTCCGGGTCGGCCGGCGGACGCTGCGGGTCGAGCAGCGTCGAGACGAGGGTCGAGTCCTCGAAATAGCGGACCAGTTTCGAGGCGTAGACCGAGGGCCCGTAGGTGGCGTCGCAGGCCGGGTAGGACTGGTACTTCGAGGTCGATCCGCTCTCGACGTGCACGGCATTCCAGTCGAAGACGTCGGCCGACAGCCCCGGTGCGCAGGAGCCCACGACGACCACCTGGGCGCCCGAGGCGCGGATGCCCGCGCGGGTCGCGTCGAGCGGCAGCGGGGTGCAGCCGTTGGCGGCCCGCTTGGCCGGGTCCGGGCGATAGATCAGGCTGCTGCCGTCGGGGCGGCGGAGCACCTTGTCGAGCGTGGCGATCGTCGAGGCGTACGCCGTCGCATTGTTCAGCTGATCCTCCAGGTACAGGATGATCACCTGGTTGCCGTGGCCGGGCGCATTGAGCCACGACGCGATCTCCGGCAGGACGGTCGCGAAGGTCGGCTCCGTCGTACAGCCGACATCGCCCTGGCCGTGACACACGGTCACCGCCTTGCCGCCGAGCAGCTCCAGGCGCGGGACGTAGTGCAGGTCGAGTTCGAGGGCGCGCACGTCGATGTCCAGCTGCTGGGCCAGCGAGAGCTGCTGGTTGGAGTCGGCGTGCGAGAGGGTCAGCGTGTTCAGCAGGAAGCCGACGTCGGAGAGACTGTTGAAGGAGTTGTGGGTGCCGATCCACTGCGCGTCACGCAGCGGCACCTGGTCGCCGAGCGCGTACTGGAACTGAGCGGTGCGATGCACCCACGACTGCACGTAGGCATCGCGAGCGGCCTGGGTCACCTTGTGTGCCAGGGGCAGCACGCAGAGCGCGTCGGGGACGCCGACCCGCCGGCACTCGGCACCGACCGCATCGGTGACCTTGTTGACGGCGACACACGGGATCGCAATCGGGCTGAGCGCGTCGCAGGGGGCGGTCGGCGAGGTCGGGGGCGGCGGCGTCGGCACCGCGGCCGCGCTCGCCGCGCCACTCGGGAGCGCCGCCATCGCCGCGATCGCACCTGCCGCCACCGCGGCCTTCATCCGTCGTGTCCATGCCTGCACCGTCACCATGACGCGCACTGTGACACAGGTCACCGACGCGAATCGCGCGTCTCAGATTTCAGTGAGCCGACTCATCCGTAGGTGAGATTGCTGCAGGGGTTGGCGGTCGCCTTGCGGATGTTCTCGGTGACGCTCGCCGGCAGCTTGTGCGCCTTCGGCTTGACCGTCTTCTGGTTGCCGGTCCACTTGTGGCTGCTGCCCACGATCAGGGTCAGGGTGCCCGCCGTCGAGTCGGGCACCAGCTTCGCGTCGATGTACTTCGCCAGGATCTCCGCCCGGGCCTTGTCGGCCGGCGCATAGCGGATCTCGGAGCCGGTCAGTCCGCGCGTCGCATAGTTGCCTGCGTCCGCCGTGAATCCCACCTTGTCCAGCTTGGCGGCGACCTGACCGGCCAGCCCGGAGGTCCAGGTGCCGTTGAGTACGGCCACCGAGCCGCTCCCCTTGGGCAGCGTCACCGCCGTGTCGGCGGAGACGACCGGCGTCGTCGGCGGCTGGGTGAGCGGGCGATCGGCACGCAGCGCCGCCCACAGCTGGTTGGCGTCCGGCTGGACGATCGCCACGCGGGCGCCGTCGTACCGCCACGGGACGGTGATGAAGTCGATGTCCTTCGGGTTGAGACCCTCGAGCTGCTGGGCGAAGCCGAAGAGCTTCGTCGGCGTCGACAGTGTCGGGTCGAAGGTCATCGCCGAGGTGGCGGCCTCGACGAGCGGGAAGATGTGGTTCGCCGAGAGGCCCTTCTGCTTGATCGACATGATCAGGCTGGACATGAAGGCCTGCTGCCGCTGGATCCGGCCGATGTCGGAACCGTCGCCCAGACCGTGCCGGATGCGCACGTAGTCGAGCGCGCGGGCACCTTGGACGAGCTGGCGGCCAGCCTTGAAGATGAGATTGCCGCGCGCGTGCAGGTTGGGGTCGAGATCGCCCTGGTAGACGTCGTTGGGCAGACAGACGGGTACCCCGCCGATCGCCTTCGACATCGAGGCGAAGCCCTCGAAGTTCACCACCACGGTGTGATCGATGCGGAGTCCGGTCATCTTTTCGACGGTGTTGACCGTGCACGCCGGATTGCCCTGCTCGGTCAGGCCGACGGAGAAGGCGGAGTTGAACATGGCATTGGTCTGGGTCGCCGTCCAGGTGCCGTTGGGCAGCCGGCACGGAGGGATGGTGACCAGGGAGTCACGCGGGATCGAGACGCCCACCGCCGACTTCGCGCCCGGATAGATGTGCACCAGGATCGTCGTGTCCGAGCGGCCGATGGAGTCGCCGCCACCGCCGAGCTTGCTGTTCTGGCCACCGCGGGCATCGGAGCCGATCAGCAGGATGTCGGTGCCGGGGATGTCCTTCGGCCGATCCTTGGCGATGCCCTTGGAGTCGAAGGTCTTGATGCTCTTCGCCAGCCGGTAGTAGCCATAGGCGCCCGCGCCCACCACGAGCAGGAGCACCACGGCGATGGAGACCAGCACATTGCGCCTCGTACGCCGGCGCCGGCGACGCTTCCCCCGCACCCGTCGAGCGGGCGGTTCCGGGGTCGCCGGATCCCCGCTGGGCGGAAGGACGTTCTCGGACATCGACGAAACCCCGGGGACATTCGGGCGCACCCCGGCCGGGGTCGGACTCTCACATCGTAGAGACCCTGCCTTACAGGCACCTGAAATCGAGTCCCTCCACTTCCAACGTATAGCGGACCCGGGGGCTTGCGGCAAGGCCCCCGGGCCGGGTCACAATCCCTCTCCTATGACCGACGAACTCCACTTCGCCGCCATCACCCAGAGCCTCGACGAGACCATCGCCGACCTGACCGAACGGCTCGATCACGAGCGCCGCAGCGGCACCGGCCACGGTCAGGCGGCGATGGACTGCGATCTCGAGGTGCACCGGCTGAGCTCACGGCTCCGTACGCTGCGCCGCTTCAGCCTCGACCTCTGCCTGGGCCGGATGGTCCCGGTCGACGGCGAGCCGCTGTACGTCGGACGCCTCGGCCTCACCGCCCGCGACGGTCGCCGGCTCCTGGTCGACTGGCGCTCCCCCGCCGCCGAGCCCTTCTTCGCCGCGACTCCGGCCCACCCGATGGGCCTGGCCAGCCGACGCCGCTACCGGTGGGTGCGCGGTGTACTCGACCACTACTGGGACGAGCTGCTCTCCGGTGAGCCGGACGACTCCCTGGTGCTCGACGAGGACTCCGCCTTCATCGCCGGACTGGGTGCCAGCCGTTCGCCGCAGATGCGTGACGTGCTCGGCACCATCCAGGCCGACCAGGACGCGATCATCCGTGCGGACTCGCGGGGAGCCCTCGTCATCGACGGGGGTCCCGGGACGGGCAAGACGGTGGTGGCGCTGCACCGGGCGGCGTACCTGCTCCATGCCGATCCACGGCTGGGGCATCGACGAGGCGGTGTCCTCTTCGTCGGGCCGCACCAGCCCTATCTGAACTATGTGGCCGACGTACTGCCGAGCCTCGGCGAGGAGGGCGTGCAGACGTGCACGTTGCGCGATCTGGTGCCGGAGGGGGCCGCGGCATTGGTCGAGGGCGACCCGGCGGTCGCCCGGCTGAAGTCCACGGTCGCAATGGTGGCCGCGATCGAGCCGGCGGTCGCCTTCTATGAGGCGTCACCGACGGAGGCATTGCTCGTGGACACGCCTTGGGGCGAGCTGCCGTTGACGCCCGCCGATTGGGCCGAGGCCTGGCTGGCCCCGGACACCGGCGTACCGCACAACGAGGCGCGCGAGGAGATCCGGGAGGCACTCGTCGAGATCCTCGTCGACAGGTACGACGAGGAGGACGCGACGCCCGAACAGGTCCGAGCGGCGCTGCTGCGTCACGGCGGGCTCAACCGTGCCCTCAACGATGCCTGGCCCTTGATCGAGGCCACCGATCTCGTCGGCGATCTGTGGGAGGTGCCGGCCTATCTGCGACGGTGTGCGCCGCATCTCGACGCCGATGAGGTTCGCCTGTTGCAGCGCGAGGACCCGCGCGCCTGGACCGATGTCGATCTCCCCCTGCTCGACGCCGCCCGCCGACGCCTGGGGGATCCGGAGGCCGGCACCAAGCGCCGGCGCCGGGAGGCCGCACTGGCCGCGGAGCGGGAGGAACGCGACAAGGTTGTCGAGCACCTGATCGCCGACGACGACTCGGAGATGAAGCTGATGTCGATGCTCCGCGGCGCGGACCTCCAGGGCGCGATGGACGACCCGGACGTCGTACCCGCAGCGGATCCGGACCTGCTCGCCGGCCCCTTCGCCCATGTCGTCGTCGACGAGGCCCAGGAGCTGACCGATGCCCAGTGGCAGATGGTCCTGAGGCGCTGCCCGTCCCGGAGCCTCACCCTGGTCGGCGATCGGGCACAGGCCCGCGAGGGCTTCGCCGAGTCATGGGCCGATCGGCTCGAACGCACCGGGATCCGCGAGGTCGCGATGCGCTCGCTGACCGTCAACTACCGGACACCCACCGAGGTGATGACCGAGGCCGCCCCGGTGATCCGCGCGGTGCTGCCCGACGCGAACGTGCCCCTGTCGATCCGAACCGGCGGCACGGTCGTCCACGGCCGCACCTCGGAGCTCGCCGCGATCCTCGGCGACTGGCTGGCCACGCACGACGACGGAACCGCCTGCGTCATCGGCGATGCCTCGTTCGCAGCGCAGCCACGCGTCCAGTCACTCTCCCCCACCGAGGCGAAGGGCCTCGAGTTCGACCTGGTGATCCTGGTCGATCCCGACTCCTTCGGCGCCGGCGTCACCGGCGCCGTCGACCGGTACGTCGCGATGACCCGGACCACGCAGCAGTTGGTGCTGCTGCGGCCCTGAGGGCAGTGGAACCTGCCGGGGAGGGGGGGTTAAGACGCGCGAGTCCGGCGGTGTTCCCCTCACTGGCTGGCGGCTCGCGGTTGTCTCGTTTTCTCGGATGGCTCGGTTACGGCCGTCTTCTGGTTTGCGCGAGGGTGGGCGCTGCTGCTTCCCCGCTTCGCCGTCCGGCTCTGGTTGCGCCCTGTGGTTACGGCCGCTGAACCCCGAGGCACTTTCGATCTTTCTGGGCGTTGTGCCGTGGATCCCGGTCACCTGGGCGCAGCTATCCGCGGCACAAGAGATCTTCAGAGCGTCAGCT
>JASLCW010000229.1 GCA_030151765.1 Marmoricola sp. | reverse complement strand
AGTAGCGCAGCTCCTGGATGCTCTCCCGGATGTCGGCGAGCGCCCGGTGGTTGCCGAACTTCTCGGGTGCGGCGTAGTAGGCGCGCGGGTACCACCGGCGGGCGAGTTCCTTGATGGAGGAGACGTCGACGATCCGGTAGTGCAGGAAGGTCTCCAGGTCGCCCATGTCCCGCGCGATGAAGGCGCGATCGGTGCCGACGGTGTTGCCGGCCAGCGGCGGGCGACTGCCCTCGCCGCAGTGCTCGCGCACATAGGCGAGTACAGCGGCCTCGGCCTCCTCGAGGGTCACGCCGCTGTCGAGTTCCTCGAGGAGGCCGGACTTCGTGTGCATGGTGCGCACGAAGTCGTCCATCTGCTCGAGGGCCTCCGCAGGGGGCTTGATGACGATGTCGACGCCCTCGCCCAGGATGTTGAGGTCGAAGTCGGTCACGAGGGCGGCCACCTCGATGAGGGCGTCGCGCTCGAGGTCGAGGCCGGTCATCTCGCAGTCGATCCATACAAGTCGGTCGTTCACGCTGGGTGAGCCTACTCAGGATTCACCTAGCTTCGATGTCTAAGGTGTTCGCGTGATGCGCTGGGCGGGGACGCTGTTACGTCTTGTGGTCGGTGGGGTGTGGATCGCCGCCGGCGTCATCAAGCTGCCCGCACCCGAGGCCAGCGTCACCGCGGTGCGCGCCTACCAGCTGCTTCCCCTGGGTACGACGACCTTCATCGGCCATCTGCTCCCCATCCTCGAGATCGCGGTCGGGGTGTTGCTCGTCCTGGGACTGTTCACGCGCGTCGCCGCGGTCGTCAGCACCCTGCTGCAGCTGGCCTTCATCGTGGGGATCGCCTCGGTGTGGATCCGGCACATCCCGATCAACTGCGGTTGTTTCGGCGATGGGGGCGCCACCTCGTGGGCGCAGGCACGCTCGTCGTACCCCTGGGAGATCGCGCGCGACACCGGCCTGCTGCTCGCCTCGCTCTTCCTGGTCGTCCGATCGCGCACCCGCGTCGCCGTCGACGGCCTGCTCTTCCCCGAATCCCGAAGCCCGTTCCCGCATGAGGAGAATGACGATGTCGAAGTCCGCCCGTGAGGACGGCCGCCGCGAGCGCGCGGCGGCGATCCAGGCCGATCAAGCCCGGTCCGAGCGCAATCGCAAGATGGCGCTCTGGGGCGCCGTGGTGGCGGTGCTCGCGGTGATCGCCGCGGCCGTCTTCTGGTACTCCGGAAGCTCGAACGGCGGCTCGACCACGGCCGCTGCTGCCGCGAAGGTGCCCGCTCGGGTGGCGGCCTTGTCGGGCGCTCCGGCGACGACGATCGCCGGCTCGGACGGCACGCCGGGGACCAGCCCGACGCTGGTGATCGGCAAGGCGACCGCACCGGTCAAGGTGGTCGTCTACGAAGACTTCCTGTGCCCCTACTGCCGTGAATTCGAGGAGTCGTCGCGGGACTTCCTGCACGCCGCGGCGGAGCAGGGCAAGGTCGAGGTCGAGTACCGCCCCTTCCACCTGCTTTCGCCGCAGTACTCCCTCGACGCGTTGAACGCCTACGCCGCCGTACTCCAGAAGTCCTCTCCGTCGGTGGCCCTGCGCTTCCACGACCTGCTCTACGACAAGCAGCCCTACGAGCAGGCCTCGTCCTTCCCCGACGCCGCCCAGCTGGCCTCGTGGGCCAAGAGTGTCGGTGGCGACAGCCAGACCGTCGAGGCCGCGGTCACGGCGAACGACCCCGCCTTCGCCAAGGTCGCCGACGGACTCGCCGCTTCGGCGAAGGTGCCCGGAACGCCGACCATCTTCGTCAACGGCAAGGCGCTCACAGGCGCTAGCGTGACCGACATGGCGAACAACCTCCAGAAGATGATCACGCAGTGACGAGGGCCGCATCCGACGGGCTCACGGACTTCATCGCGGCAATGCCGAAGGCGGAACTGCACGTCCACCACGTCGGATCCGCCTCGGCGCGGATCGTCGCCGAGCTCGCCGAGCGCCATCCGGGAACGGTTCCGACCGACCCGGAGGAGCTCGCGAGGTTCTACACCTTCCGCGACTTCGCACACTTCATCGAGGTCTACCTCGCGGTGGTCGACCTGATCCGTACGCCGGAGGACGTGCACCTGCTCACCTATGAGGTCGCCCGCGAGCTCGCCGGTCAGCAGGTCCGGTACGCCGAGCTCACCGTGACGCCGTACACGATCGTGCTGCCCCACGACGACAGCCGGGGCGTGCCGATCGAGGCCTTCACCGAGGCGATCGAGGACGCCCGCCTGGCCGCCGAGCGCGACCTGGGCGTGCGGATGCGCTGGATCTACGACATCCCCGGCGAGGCCGGCATCCCGTCGGCCGATGCGACGCTGGACATGGCGCTCAACCATGCGTGCGACGGGCTGATCGGCTTCGGGCTCGGCGGCCCGGAGGTCGGCGTACCGCGACCGCAGTTCGAGCGGCATTTCGCCGCGGCTCGGGCGGCCGGCCTGCGCAGCGTGCCGCATGCGGGAGAGACGACGGGCCCGCAGACGATCCGCGACGCGCTCGACGTGCTCGGTGCCGAGCGCATCGGTCACGGCACCAGCGCGGCTCAGGACCCCGCTCTGCTCGCCGAACTGGCCGAGCGCGGCATCGCGCTCGAGGTGTGCCCCTCGTCCAATGTCGCCACCCATGCGGTCGCCTCGCTGGCCGAGCACCCGCTGTCCGCCTTCGTGGACGCCGGGGTGAGAGTCACCATCAACAGCGACGACCCGCCGATGTTCGGCACCACGCTGAACCGCGAGTACGAGATCGCTGCGGATCTGCTCGGGCTGGATGAGGCCGGTGTCGTCGACCTCGCCGTCGCCGCGGTGGACGCGTCCTTCCTCGCGGACGCCGACAAGGCCGGCCTGCGGGACGAGATCCGGGCGACGCTCGGCTGACAGGCTGAAGGGCCTGCGATCTCATACTTCGCAGGCCCTGCACTCCCATTCCACTGCAGGACAAGGCGAATCTTGGCGCCGACACGCTCAGGGCGTGACGGGAATCATGCCTTCCGGAGCCGGACGACGACGGCCTTGGAGGCGGGCGTGTTGCTGCGCCGGGCGGTGTGGGTCAGCGGCACCAGCACATTGGCTTCGGGGAAGTAGGCGGCCACGCAACCGCGCGCGGTCGGGTACGAGACGCAGCGCATGCCCTGCAGCACCCGGTCCTCGTCACCGGGCCACTCGCTGACGATGTCGACCATGTCGCCGTCGGCCAGGCCACGCTCGGCGAGATCCTCGGGGTGCACGAAGACGACCATGCGACCCGACTTGATGCCGCGGTAGCGGTCGTTGCGGCCGTAGATCGTGGTGTTGAACTGGTCGTGCGATCGGACCGTCTGCAGCAGCAGCCTGCCCTCGGGGACGCGGATCACCTCGACCGTGTTGGCGGTGAAGCGCGCCTTGCCGGTGGCGGTCGGGAAGGTGCGCGAGTCGCGCGGGCCGTTGGGCAGGACGAAGCCGCCCGGCCGCGAGACCTTGGTCTGGTAGTCCTCGCAACCCGGTACGACGGCACCGATGTGCCGGCGGATCGTGTCGTAGTCGGCGGCGAAGCTCGCCCAGTCGATCCCGGCCAGGTCCTCCCGGCCGGCGAGTACGGCGGCCGCGACGCCGCTGACGATGGCGACCTCGGAGCGGATGCCGGGCGCAACGGGTTCGATCCGGCCGTGGGAGGGATGCACCGCGCACACCGTGTCCTCGACGGTCACGAACTGCTCACCGGAGGGCTGCCGGTCGATCTCGGTGCGGCCCAGCGTCGGCAGGATCAGCGCCGCCTCACCGGTCACGGCATGCGAGCGGTTGAGCTTGGTGGAGATCTGCACCGTCATGCCGACGCCACGCAGCCCTGCTTCCGCGGCCGCGGTGTCGGAGATGGCGCTGACGAAGTTGCCACCCAGGGACATCCAGAAACCGATGTCACCACGCCGCATGGCGGCGACGGAGTTGACGGCGTCGTACCCGTGCCGGCGCGGCGACGTGAAGCCGAACTCGGCGTCGAGCGCGTCGTGGAAGCTGTCCGGCATCTGCTCCCAGATGCCCATCGTGCGGTCACCCTGGACATTGCTGTGCCCGCGGATCGGAGCCGGTCCGGCGCCGGGGCGGCCGATGTTGCCGCGCAGCAGCAACAGGTTGACGATCTCGCGGATCGTGTCGACGGCCTGCTTGTGCTGGGTGATGCCCATCGCCCAGGTGACGATCACCTTGTCGGCCGCCAGATAGCGCGCCGCGAAGTCGTCAATCTGTGCCGCCGTCAGGCCGGTCGCCTCCAGTACGTCGGCCTCGTCGAGTGCACTGACCGCGGCCGTCATCGCGTCGAAGCCGTCGGTGTAGCGGTCGATGAAGTCGTGGTCGAGCACGGTGCCCGGAGCGGCCGCCTCGGCGGCGAGAACCCGGCTGGACACGGCCTGCAGCAGCGCCAGGTCGCCGCCGAGCCGGACCTGCAGGAAGAGGTCGGCGAGCTCGGTGCCCTTGCCGAGCAGGCCGCGCGGCGTCTGGGGGTTCTTGTAGCGGATCAGCCCGGCCTCGGGGAGCGGGTTGACCGCGATCATCTGGGCGCCGTTCTTCTTGGCGTCCTCGAGCGCGGTGAGCATCCGCGGGTGGTTGGTTCCCGGGTTCTGGCCCATCACGATGATCAGATCGGCCTGGGCGAAGTCGTCGTACGAGACGGTGGCCTTGCCGATGCCGATCGTCTCGCTCAGCGCCGTACCGCTGGACTCGTGGCACATGTTCGAGCAGTCCGGCAGGTTGTTGGTGCCCAGGGCGCGGGCGAAGAGCTGGTAGAGGAAGGCGGCCTCGTTGGAGGCGCGGCCGGAGGTGTAGAAGCACGCGGCGTCGGGACTGGGCAGCGCCCGCACATGATCCGCGATCAGGCCGAAGGCCTCGTCCCAGCCGACGGGTGCGTAGTGGTCGGAGCCCGGTGCCTTGTAGACGGGCTCGACGAGCCGGCCCTGCTGGCCCAGCCAGAACTCGGAGCGACCGGCCAGCTCGGTGAGGCTGTGCTCGGCCCAGAAGCTCGTCGGGACCGTCAGGGGCGTGGCCTCCCAGGTGACCGCCTTGGCGCCGTTCTCGCAGAACTCCGCCATCTTGCGGTGCTCCGGCGGGTCCGGCCAGGCACAGCTCATGCAGTCGAAGCCGTCCTTCTGGTTGATGGACATGAGCAGCTTCGTCGTACGGGCCACGCCCATGTGGCCGATCGCGGGCTCCATCGCATGGGCGATCGCGGGGATGCCGACGGCCACGTGCTTGGGCGGGCCGACCTCGATGCCGTCGTCGCCGGGATCGTCGACCAGGGGCTTGACCATCATGCTGCCAGTCGCATTGAGGGAGCGGACAGCACGCGGTCGCTGCGCGTGTAGGCGACCATCGAGCCGTTGCGGACGAAGCCGAGCAGGGTGATGCCGGCGCGGGCGGCGAGATCGACAGCCAGCGACGACGGCGCCGAAACCGCTGCCAGAACGGGGATTCCGGCCATCGAGGCCTTCTGGGTGAGCTCGAAGCTGGCCCGGCCGGAGACCATCAGGACGGTGCCGCGCAAGGGAAGTCGGTCCTCGCCGACTGCCCAGCCGATCACCTTGTCGACGGCGTTGTGCCGGCCGACGTCCTCGCGGGTGACCAGGGCCTCGCCGGTCGCGCCGTCGAAGAGCCCGGCGGCATGGAGTCCGCCGGTGCGCTCGAAGATTTCCTGCGTCGCGCGCAGACGGCCGGGGAGGCCGGCGATGACCTCCTGGGCGATCTCCACCGGGTCGTCCGCGACCGGGAAGACGGAGGCGGTCTCGACCGCGTCGATGCTGGCCTTGCCGCACACCCCGCACGAGGAGGACATGTAGACATTGCGCTCCAGGCCGAAGGCGGGCACCGGTACCTCCGGAGCGAGCGCGACGTCGAGGACGTTGTAGGTGTTGACCCCGTCCTCGGTCGCCCCGGCGCAGTAGCGAGCCACGGCGACCTGGTCCCGGCGGTGGATGACACCCTCGGAGACGAGGAAGCCGTGAGCCAGCTCGATGTCGTGACCGGGCGTCCGCATGGTCACCACCAGAGGCCGGCCGTTGAGCCGGATCTCCAGTGGCTCCTCGGCGGCGAGGTGGTCCTCGCGCATGCGGACGCCACCGTCGGCGTCGAAGCGACTCACCTTGGTGCGGACCGCGCGTTTCCTCACACTCTCGACCCTACGCCCGGCGCACCGGGCGCGGCTTGGCAGACTGGCGATGAGCCGGAAGGAGCACGCATGGGTCAGCGGTCGACGGTCGCCGGGGCGATGCTCGCGCACCCGACCCTCGCCGGCGTGGACGTCACGGTCGCCCAGATGCGCACCTTCTTCACCGACGACCACGTGCACTGTGGGCTGATCGCGTCGGCGGGCAGGTTGCTCGCCGTCGTCGTACGGGACGACCTCGGTGACGCTCCGGATGACGCGCCTGCGCTCGCGTACGGATCGCTGGCAGGCCGGACCGTGGCCGCCTCCGCCGACCTCGACGACGTACGCCGGGAGATGATCGCCCGGGGGATCCGCCGGCTCGCCGTCGTCGACGAGGAACAGGCTCTCCTGGGACTGCTCTGCCTGAAGAGGACGGGGCAGGGCTTCTGCTCGGCCGACGACGTGAACGCGCGCGCTGCCGAGCGGCTGCCGGCGTACGAGGTGATCGTGCTGGCGGGTGGCCGGGGGAGCCGGCTCGGCGGGGTCGACAAGACCGCACTGCCGGTCGGCTCCCGAAGCCTCCTGGAGCACCTGCTCTCCGGTCTTGGCGGCGTCCCCTCGTTCGTCATCGGCCCGGAGGTCGACGGCGGGCCCGTCGCCGGCATTGCCGCGGGACTCGCCGAGGCCACGGCCGAGGTCGTCGTGCTGCTTGCGGGGGACATGCCGCTAGTGGCCGGATCCGTGCCCGGACTTCTTGATGCACTCGCGAGTTCGACCGCGGAGGCCGCCGTACTCGTTGCCGACGATCACCGTCAGTACCTGGCCGCCGCCTGGAGGCGCTCCGCTCTCGTCGATCGCCTGAAGCGCCTGGGGGATCCCATCGGCGCACCCGTGCGCGCCCTGTACGACGGCGAGATCGTCGATGTCACCGACATCGGCGGCTGGAGCATCGACGTGGACACCCCGGAGGATCTGGAGCGGCTCCGGGCTCTCCTGTCGTAGCGGCCGGCCACCGAACCCGGGTGCGCGTGAGGTCCGGCGGTGTTCCCCTCACTGGCTGGCGGCTCGCGGTTGTCTCGTTTCCTGGATGGCTCGGTTACGGCCGCTGAACCCCGAGGCACACTCGATCTTTCTGGGCGTGTGCCGTGGATCCCGGTCACCTGGGCGCAGCTATCCGCGGCACAAGAGATCTTCAGAGCGTCAGCT
>JASLCW010000207.1 GCA_030151765.1 Marmoricola sp. | reverse complement strand
ATCACCTCGTGGTCATAGGCCTTGAGCCTGATGCGGATCTTCTGTCCCGCCATCAGCACGTCCTTCTCGTCTCGTCCGACCCCCGCGCTCGGGCGTGTCGCGGCCGTCAGCGATTTCGCATCTCGGTCGACACACGCCGGCTGGCGCCGGAGTCGTTGTCTGGGATTGGTGCCCGTTCCCTTGCGGAAACGGACTGAACGGGATCTCCAGGTTCGGCACGCACAAGACCGATGCTCAGCGACCGCCAGCACGAGTCGTGAGAACTCGTGGCAGGAGAACCTGTTCAAGAATCAATGTGCGCGCCCCGGCAATCCCGCCGGAGCAACCGGACTATCTTGTCAGATCACCCGGCGTACCGCCAAATCGGGGCCGCCCCCTCAGCCCAGCGCGGACGGAACGTACGGCGAGCGGCTCGCCATCGTGCTCACGACGAGCGCGGTCAACACCGTCGTGAGCCCGATTCCGACCAGGACGACGAGCTGGAACTGAGCCGCGACGAGCGGGCTCGCGCCGCCGAAGAGAGCGCCCACGAAGGCGCCCGGGAGCGTCACGAGACCGGTTGCCCGGGTCTGGTCGAGATTGGGCAGCAGCGTCTCCCTGACCGCCTCGGAGGCGATCTCCCGGTGGGCCTGGGCGGGTGCGGCGCCGAGGGCCAGCCAGCCCTCGACCTCGTCCCGGTGCGCCCGGACGCCGCGCAGGAAGTTGCGGCCGGACAGCGTGGAGGCGGTCATCGCGTTGCCGATCAGGATGCCGGCGACCGCGATCAGGTAGCGGACCTCCCAGTGGACCAGGCGGAGCGCGAAGACCAGCACGATCGCCGTCCCGGCACCCGTGAGTACGCCGGCCAGCGCAGCCCGACGCCCGTGCCACAGCTCCCCCACCCGACCGGCCGAGGTCCACGCGGCGGTCGTGAACATCAGGGCGATGAAGAGGACGACGGTCCACGGCGTCGCGAAGATGCCCTTCAGCAGCGCCGCGATCACCGCGAGCTGGACGGCGGCCCGGACCATCGCCGTGACGGGCAGCCGGCCGATGGCGGCGCCGGCGTACCGGGCGAGTCCGGCGGTGGCCAGGGCGATGGCGAGCAGGCCGAGGCCGAACCACACGAGGTCGGTCCAGCTGCCCGTCTGCACGGGCCCACGCTAGCGGCGGGCCTGATCTCAGCGGTAGAAGTTGGTGCTGCCGAGCATCACGCCGTACGACGCGTCGGGTCGGCCCTTGTGGTAGGCCAGCCCCATCGTGCTCGTCCGGACCGCGCCGTCGGCGTACCGCAGGGTCAATCTCCCGCGAGGTCCGATCGCGTAGGTGCCCTTGCTGGAGTTGCTGGTGCTCGACCAGGTGGTGGGGGAACCTGCACCGAGGCTGCCGATCATGGTGCTGGAGCGGATGAAGCGGCCGTTGCGGCTCATCGACAGGTAGTCGGACCACGTGACGATGTTCGGGTAGTAGCCACTGAAGTCCTTGTGCACGAGCGTGAAGTTGAACCGGGCGCCCTTCTTCGGTACGCCGAGGCGCAGGTAGCCCTTTCCGCCCAGATTGAGCCCGAGACCGCCGCTGTACCTGCCCTTGACCTTCCCCACACGAAGCACACCACCCTTCTTCCAGCTGTACTGGACGCACCCGTCGCTGCGCCCGTCGGAGGTCTGCACCGTGCACCGGGGCAGGCCGGCGCCGGGGAAGCCGAGGTACGCCCAGCGCTTGTCGACGAAGGCGATCCCGGAGTTGGACCAACCCTGGCCGCTGACCGTCTCGGTGTGCCAGAAATAGCGCCCGGCGAGGGAGGCGCCGGGGGCAAGCGCGATCTCAGGCCGTACGGCGATCTTCCGGACCATCTTGAGTGCGTCCCGGGCGGTCGCCGTCATGGTCAGGTTGCGCTTCCTCTTGGCGATCGCGACCTTCACCTTGACCGTTCGCGACCGGTGGGCCGCGATCGTCCCGAGCGAGAACCGCTTCGTGGCGGGCCGGCCACCGATCACGACCAGCCGCACGCCGTCCGCGGTCGCTGATCCGGTGTTCTTCACGGTGATC
This sequence comes from Marmoricola sp., assembly GCA_030151765.1. Lineage (GTDB taxonomy): Bacteria > Actinomycetota > Actinomycetes > Propionibacteriales > Nocardioidaceae > Marmoricola. The sequence goes on along the minus strand of JASLCW010000207.1, from coordinate 7,357 downwards.
TTCACCTTCACCGTCTTGCCACGGGGACCGAGCACCGGGGCGGGCGACGAGATCGCCAGGACCGGGCGCGGGCGCGGCTTCGTGACGAGGCTCTCCGGGCCGACGATGTCGTAGGTCGACGAGCCGCTACTGCTCTGCACCTTGGCTTCGGCACACGTCACGGCGCTTTGCTTGATCCCCGTAGCTGCATGGATGCGCAGCGAGCCGGCAGAGCCATGTGTGGACGTTCGGATCTCGCTCGTCGCCATGCCGTTGGTCGAGGTGTTCGGCACTCCCCAGACATCAGTCCCTCCCTGGTGGAGGACGACGATGTCCGCCACACAGGACCCTGCACTCCAGTGCCCGAGGATGCCGCCGTACCTGAAGGTCGGATCGGTGGCCCACCAACTCCGCAGCTGCCAGTCGACCTGTCCTGTCGTCGGGTCGTAGCGAACGCTTGCGTCGGTGAGCTCGGCGCCGTCGTCAGGGCCACCCGTGTCGGTCCACCCGTCGTACATCGTGACGCTGCGCCACGGGTAGGGCTGATTGCCGTAGACGCCTGCCGGCTCGCCCACAGCGAGCGCGGGCGCACCCGTCACCACCAGCAAGGCCACCGTGATCAGGGTGCACCAGATCGATCTACGCATTCGGACCATCCCCCTCGTCCGCACCGGCTCGAGTGTGTAGTCCGATCACCCTAGGCGGAGAAGGTCAGGTGCGCGAGTACCGGAAGTCGGTGATGGCGCGCTCGGCGGCGATCCCCTTGCGCTCGAACTTGGTGACCGGGCGCTCCGCCCAGCGCTCGACCGGGCCACCCTCGAGGAGTGGTTCGGCGTCGAGAACTGCGCGCATCTGGTCGGCGTACTCGGCCCAATCGGTGGCCAGCCGCCAGCTCCCGCCGGGCCGCAGCCGGCTCGCGACGACGGCGGCGAAGTCGGCACCGACGAGGCGGCGCTTGTGGTGCTTCTTCTTCGGCCACGGATCGGGGAAGAAGGTCCAGAGCTCGTCCATCTCGCCTTCGCCGACCAATTCGCCGAGCAACCAGACCGCGTCGACGGAGCAGAAGCGCACATTGTCCGCACCCGCTGCGGCCACTTCCGCCAGGCCGGAGGCGACCCCGGGGCGCCAGACCTCGAGGGCGAGCACGTTGTGATCGGGCCGGGCCGCGGCGAGGACACCCGTGGCCTCGCCGACGCCGGAGCCGATCTCGACGATCAGCGGCGCCTCACGCCCGAACCAGTCGGCGATCCGCACACCCGGTACGTCGACGGCCTCGTCCGGGACGACCCACGCGTCGTGGTGCGCATCCCACGCCTCCTGCTGCCTGGGGGCGAAGCGACTCCCCCGACGGGAGTAGGTCAGCACCTCCCGCAGCCGGCGGCCGTCCTCGGTGAGACGCCGGTGCGGCCGGGCGGGACTGGTCGCGGGACTGAGATCAGGCACGCGCTCCATTGTTCCTCACGCGATGACGCCGGCCGCACGCGCAGGCTCGGCGTACGCCGCGGCCAGCGAAGTGACGGTCTCGTGGGCATTGAGGCCCGACGGATTCGGGACGATCCAGAGCTGAGCGCCTGCCAGCGGCGCGGGCTGGAGCCCGGCCTTGGCCTTCGGTAGGCCGAAGGCGGTCCGGTACGCCGTGATCCCCGCGATCGCGACCACCCGGGGGCGGTGCTTCCCCACGAAGCGCTCCAGGTCGACGGCGCCGGCACGCAATTCCTCCCGGCTGAGCTCGTCGGCTCGCGCGGTGGCCCGGCGGACGATGTTGGTGATGCCGATGCCGAGCCCAATCATCATCCGCCGGTCGGCATCGGTCATCCCCCGACCCGGATCGATCGGGGTCGGCGTGATCCCTGCGAAGTGAAGTGCGGGGTAGAAGCGATTGCCGGGGTGGGCGAAATGCGTCTGCGTCGCCGCCGTCCAGAGTCCGGGGTTGATGCCGACGAAGACCAGCTTCACATCGGGCCCGATCAGATCGGGCACCTCGTGGTCGCGGAAGGACTCGAGCTCGGCGCGGGTGAAGGAGGGCACGCGGACATGCTCGCAAAGGAGGTGCCGAGTACACGCGGGTGGGACGAGAATGCAGGCGTGGCCGATGACCTTGCCGAGATCGAATCCGCTGTCGAGAGCTTCTTCGCCGCCTTCCGGTCCGGGCCGGACGCGGCGGCGTCGGCGGCGGTCCTGCGCACGCTGCTCCTTCCCGAGGCGGTGATCGTCCGCACCTGCGGCCTGACCCCCGCCGTGTACGACGTCGAGACCTTCATCTCGCCCCGTGTCGAGCTCCTCTCTTCGGGTCGCCTCCGCGATTTCCGGGAGTGGCCGACCGAGCGGCGAGTGGATCTCTTCGGTGACATCGCGCAGGTCTGGTGCCGCTACGAGAAGACCTGGCTGGAGGACGACGTACCGCAGGAGGGGCGCGGGATGAAGTCGATGCAGTTCGTCCGTACCGCCAACGGCTGGCGGATCGCCGCAGCCGTCTGGGACGACGAACGACCGGGCCTGGCGATGCCGCCCGGAGCCTGATCGAGGAGCCAAGATGTTCACCCGCAGACTGCGTCCCGACACCGTGCTCGCCCCGCTCGAGGTGTGGCACGCCGCCGACTTCGCCGCGCACATGGACCGCGCCCGCGAGCACATCCGCCCGTGGGTGGGCGCCACCTTCGTCACCGACGACCTCGACGAGGCCACCGCGCTGCTGCAGCGGTACGCCGACCGGTCCGCCGCCGACGGCGCCCGCCTCTACGGCATCTGGGTCGGCGGCACGCTCGTCGGCGGGGTTCTCTTCGCCGCCTTCGACTCCACCCGGCGCGTCGCCGAGGCGGGCTGCTGGCTGCAGCCCGATGCCGAGGGACAGGGCCTGATCACCCAGGCATGCCAGGCCATCATCGGCTGGGCGTTCGCGGAGCGCGGGATCCATCGGGTCGAGTGGCACTGCCGCGCCGCCAACGAACCGTCGGCCGCGGTCGCGCAGCGCCTCGGCATGACACTCGAGGGGACGCTGCGCGAGTCGTGGCAGGTCGGCGAGGGCTTCGACGACACCCAGATCTGGGCGGTGCTGGCCCACGAGTGGACAATCGGCGCGTGGACATCTTCGACCTGACCGGGCGCACCGCGGTCGTCACCGGCGCCAGCTCGGGCATCGGCGCCGCGATGGCCGGGGCCCTCGCCGACGCGGGCGCGCGGGTGATCGGGCTCGGACGCGACCGGGCGCGGGTCGAGGCCGTCGCCGAGAGCAGCCGCGGGGTGGGCATCGTCGCCGATCTGGCCGAGCCCGTGGCCGCGATCGCCGCGATCCGCGAGCAGGCGGACGTCGTGGACATCCTGGTGAATGCGGCCGGCACGAACCCACGACCGCCCTTCGGCGAACAGCACGCCCCGACCTATCACGAGGTGCTCGCGGTCAACCTGCACGCGGCGTACGAACTCGGTCATGCCTTCGGGCCGGAGATGGCCAGGCGCGGTTGGGGACGGATCGTGAATGTCGGCTCCCAGCAGCAGCACCGGGCCTTCGGCAACAGCGGTGCGTACGGCGTCGCGAAGGCCGGCATCGCCGGGCTGACCCGGTCGCAGTCGGAGGCCTGGGGCCGGTACGGCGTTCGCGCGAACACCGTCGTCCCCGGCCTGATCCGCACCCCGATGACCGCGCGCCTCCTGGAGGACCCCGAGCGGGTCGGCTACTTCGAGGGCCGCAGCCACGTCGGCCGGTTGGGCGAACCGGCCGATTTCGCCGGCATCGCGGTGCTGCTCTGCTCCGATGCCGCCGCCTTCATCACCGGCCAGGCGATCTGTGTCGACGGCGGATTCAGCATCACCTGAGCACATTCAGCAACTGTTTCCCCGCGAAGGGGTGCCATTTTGGGCGTGATCCGCACTAGATTGCCGACATGATCGACCGAAACCGCATCAAGGAACTCCTCGCATCCGAGGAGGAGCGCTTCGCCGCCACCCATCCGAAGTCCGCCGCCCTCGCCGAGGAGGCCCGCGGCGTGCTGCTCGCCGGGGTGCCGATGCCGTGGATGACCCGCTGGCCGGGCTCCTTCCCCGTCTTCGCGGCCGAGGCCAACGGCGCCCGGCTGACCGACGTGGACGGCAACGAGTACGTCGATCTCTGCCTCGGCGACACCGGCTCCATGACCGGCCACGCACTCCCCCAGGTGACCGGCGCGATCATCGAGCAGTCCCGGCACGGCATCACCACGATGCTGCCCTCGACCGACGCGATCTGGGTAGGCCGGGAACTCGGCCGGCGCTTCGGCGTGCCCTTCTGGCAGATGGCGATGTCGGCGACCGATGCCAACCGTTTCGTGCTGCGCTTCTCGCGTCATCTCACCGGCCGGCCGAAGATCGCGGTGATGGACTGGTGCTATCACGGCACCGTCGACGAGACGCTCGGCGTGCTCGAGCACGGCAATGCCGGCGACCGCGTCGTGCCCCGTCCGGGCGCGCTCGGCCCGCAGATCGACGTCTCGCTCACCACGGCCGTCGTGCCCTTCAACGACCTCGACGCACTGGACCGGCGTCTCGCCGAGGGCGACGTCGCCTGCCTGCTGATGGAGCCCGCGCTCACCAACATCGGCATCGTGCTGCCGGACGAGGGCTACCTCGCCGGCGTACGCGAGATCACCCGCAAGTACGGCGTACTCCTGGTCAATGACGAGACCCACACGCTGTGCGCCGGGCCCGGTGGGGCCACCCGAGCCTGGGGCCTCGACCCCGACTTCGTGGTGATCGGCAAGCCGATCGGCGGCGGGGTGCCGGTGGCGGCGTACGGCATGAGCGCCGAGATCGCCGATCGTCTCTCCGGCCCGATGCTCGGCCACGAGATCGACGTCGCCGGCGTCGGCGGCACGCTCACCGCGAGTGCCCTGGCCCTGGCCGCGGTGAAGGCGACCCTGTCGAGCACCCTGCGCGACGAGGACTTCGCGATCGCCATCCCGCTGGCCGAGGCCTTCACCGACGGCGTCGCCGGAGTGATCGCCGAGAACGAGCTGCCCTGGCACGTGCAGCGTCTGGGCTGCCGGGCCGAGTACTGGTTCTGCCCGCCGCCGCGCAACGGAGCCGCCGCCGCGGCCGCCATCGACGAGGATCTCGACGGCCTGATGCACCTGTGGAGTCTCAACCGGGGCGTGCTGATGGCGCCCTTCCACAACATGGCACTCTTCTCACAGCTGCACACCGCGGCCGATGTCGACCGGCACACGGAGGTCTTCGCCGAGGCGATCGAGGCGCTCACCGCTTGACCCTCACGCGACGTGAGGCAACAGCCTGAGCGACATGACGCAATCCAGCCAGGAGAGCAGGGTGGAAGCCAGCTTCACCGTCGGCGAGGTGGCCGCGCGCTTCGGACTCACCGTCCGGACGCTCCACCACTACGACGAGACCGGCCTGCTCCATCCCAGTGAGCGATCGGCGGCGGGCTACCGGCTCTACACCGAGAGCGACCTGGCCCGGCTGCAGCACATCGTGGTGTACCGGCGACTCGAGCTGCCCCTGGAGGAGATCCGGGAACTGCTCGAGGACGGCGGCGCCGCCGACCACCTGCGCCGGCAACGAGAACGCGTCATGTCCCGGCTGGACGAGATGCGCGAGCTCGTCACAGCGATCGACAACGCGCTGGAGAAGGAAATGAACAACCAACCGATCACCGATGCCGACATGCGCGAGCTCTTCGGCGAGAGCTTCGACGACTACCAGGCCGAGGCCGCCGAGAAGTGGGGCGATACCGACGCCTGGAAGGAATCGCAACGGCGCGCGGCGGCGTACACGAAGGCCGAATGGATCGAACTCAAGGCCGAGGGCGAGGCCGTCGAGAAGGCGCTCGCCGATGCCTTCCGATCCGGCCTGCCGGCCGACTCGGCCGAGGCCATGGACGCCGCCGAGAGGCATCGGCAACAGGTGAACCGCTGGTTCTACGACTGCCCGCCGGCCATGCATCGCAATCTCGGCGACATGTACGTCAGCGATCCCCGGTACGTCGCCACCTACGACGAGTCCTTCGGGCTGCCGGGGCTGGCGCGGTACTGCCGCGACGCGATCCACGCGAACGCGGACCGGCAGGAGGCGGGGAGCTAATCTCCTCGGGTGTCCGAACCCCGCGTGCCCGGCGACATGCTGATCCACCTGCGCCGGGCGCGCGACCACCTCGATCGGCATTTCGCCGAGGGTGCCGATCTCGACGAGCTCGCCGCGATCGCGCGGATGAGCAAGTACCACTTCCTGCGCAGCTTCGCCCGGGTCTACGGGACCACGCCGGCGGCGTACCTCTCCGAGCGGCGGGTCGAGCGTGCCCAGGATCTGCTGCGCTCCACCAACCTGACCGTCACCGAGGTCTGTTACGCCGTGGGCTATTCGTCCCTCGGCTCCTTCAGCGCCCGCTTCACCGAGATCACCGGTGAGACCCCGAGCGCTTTCGCCAAGCGGTACGCCGACCTCGGTACGCCACACATCCCCGGGTGCTTCGTCTTCATGGCCGGCCTCGTGGAGAAGCGGCCGGGCACCGTGGGATAGCGCGGCTGAGCAATCGGGGAGAAGCCATCGGCCGGAGCAGCGCCGTACGGTCGCAGCATGATCACCAATGTCAGCCTGATTTCCGTATTCGTGAAGGACCTGGACGAGTCGCTGGCCTTCTACACCGACGTGCTCGGCTTCGACGCGAAGGACGACATCCAGCTCGGCCCCGACTATCGCTGGGTGACGGTCTCGCACCCGAACCAGCCCGAACTCATCCTGCACCTCGCCCTCCCCGGCCCGCCGATGTCCGACGACCTGGTCGCCGCGATGCAGCGTGCTCAGGCCGAGGGCGGCCTGCCCGGCGTCGGTCTCAATGTCGAGGACTGCCGCAAGACCTTCGAGGAGCTCTCCGCCATGGGCGTCGAATTCCTCCAGGAACCGGCCGATCGCCCGTACGGCGTCGAGGCGCTGATGCGCGACAACTCCGGCAACTGGATGGTCCTGGTCGAACCCAAGGAGTACTCCCCCGCCGACTTCGAGGGTGCCTCCTTCCACTGACCTGTCGCGATAGTCCAATAGGCATCTCACCAGAACCGCGTGGATTCTGGTGCGAGGCGTATTGGACTATCCGACTTGTAGAGAAAGCAAGAGGCCCCGGAACCTTGCGGTTTCCGGGGCCTCTTGGATGAAGCGTTAGATCACTTGGTGATCTTGGTGACGCGACCCGCGCCGACGGTGCGACCGCCCTCACGGATGTTGAAGGTGAGCTCCTCCTCCATGGCGATCGGCTGGATCAGCTCGACCGACATGTCGGTGTTGTCACCCGGCATGACCATCTCGGTGCCCTCGGGAAGGGTCACAACACCGGTCACGTCAGTCGTACGGAAGTAGAACTGCGGACGGTAGTTGTTGAAGAACGGCGTGTGACGGC
>JASLCW010000173.1 GCA_030151765.1 Marmoricola sp. | reverse complement strand
AGATCTGGTCGCCGCCGCCCGGGTGGTCCTTGCCGCGGAAGAAGTGGTTGAAGCCGACCTCGTAGAGGGACGCCGCCGACTGATAAGTGGCGATGTGGCCGCCGACCTCAAGTCCCTTGCGGTTGGCATCGGAGACCATGACCGCCGCATTCCAGCGGATGAAGGAACGGATCCGCCGCTCGGTCTCCTCGTCGCCCGGGAACCACGGTTCGCGCTCCGGCGGGATGCTGTTGATGAAATCCGTGCTGCGCAGCGCCGGTACGCCGACCTGCTTCTCGCGGGCCGCCTCGAGCAGCCGGAGCATCACATAGCGTGCTCGCTCACGGCCTCGGTCGGAGACGAGCGCGTCGAAGGAGTCGAGCCAGTCACGAGTCTCGTCGGGATCGATGTCGGGCAGCTGGGTGGGGAGCCCTTCGTGAATCACTGGGGTGTTGCTCCGGTCGGGAGCAACGGCATCATCGTTGGTCACCCTTGCATCGTGTCATGCGTCACGTCGCGGGGAAATTTACTGGACAGTAGCCGCTGCTCGCGGGGTCAGCCGACGACCGTCGTGAGCACCCGGGAACGGACGAGAGGGTCGCTCCAGAGACCGGCTGCGCGGACGATTCGCCTGCAGGAGAAGAGGATCAGCGGCAGCGCGATCATGAACGACCACGACGCGGGAGCGTGTGCGGTCCCGTTGAAGATCAGCCCGAGCAGCGTCGTACTCCCGGCGAGGCGTGCCGAGTAACGCAGCATCGCGAGCGGTGGGGCAGGAGTCGCGCGGGCGTCACCGAGGTCGGCGGCGTACGGCGTACGCACGGACGAGGTCATGCAGGACGCGACGACGTGGACGATCGCGACGACGGTGGCGCAGCCGACTGCGGCGGCCTGGTCGACGGTCGGCCGTCCCGCCCGGAAGGAGGCGAGGAGCAGAGTGGGCGCCAGCGCGACCGCGAGCACCTGGATCAGAACGAGGGTGCGGGCGACGTAGGCCTGCCCCGGTTGCGCCGGCAGCGTCTCGCGCCAGAGGGCCCCGCGGCCGTCGAGACACCAGGCATTGACCCCGAAGAGCAGGCCCGCGCCGGAGCAGACCAGGCCGGGGAGCAGGGCCACGGACGGCCATTCCATGTTGCCGGCGAGCGCGATCGCACCCGGGAGGATGCCGAGCGTGACAACCCCGCGGCGCAGCGGGACCGAGCGCCAGACGGAGGAGGCGTCGATGCGCATCATCGCCACGAGATCGGCGCGTGGGGACGGCCGTGGCCGGTGGTGGGCGGACTCCAGCCGGACCTGGTCGAGAGGCATTCGCTTCGCCACCCGGCCGGCCATCACGGAGCCGAGGACGCCGGTGACGGCGATGATCGCCAGCAGACCCGCCAGGGCGGTGAGCCACGGCGCGGTGCGACCGTTCGCGGCGTCGATCTGGGCGAGCAGGACCCACCGGGTGAGAGGGCTCGTGTCGAGGAGGTGGCTCAGCCTTCCCGACCATGCCAGCCAGGCGACGGCGGCACCGCCCGCGGCCGCGCCCGCGCGCACCAGCCAGCGCCCGCCGGGACCGCGGCGGATCCACTCGATGGTCCACGAGAGAGCCTGCGCGGTCGTGGTCGCGGCGACCAGCCACAGAACGGTGATCAGCTGGATGGGTGCGAGAGCCCACGAGACGCCGAAGCCGTAGGCGACGACACCGAGAAGGGTGACCGACTGCAGGATCCAGGCGATGTTGAGCGGTGCGAGCACGAGGGCACCGAGGTGGTCGACGGTCGGCCCGAGAGGGAAGGCGACGCTCTCGTCACGGCTGAAGAGCTGTCGTCCACCGCCGGACGTCGCCGCGGCGACGGTGGCGAGCAGGACCACGCCCAGACAGATCGACGGGATCAGGATCGTGACGTCGGTCCGGGACGGATCGCCGTCGGGGAACCATCCCGGCGCCAGCGCGGCTCCGGAGAGGACGAGGAGCGCGGCGGCCAGCGCGAGCCGGGTGGTCCGGCGGCCGCGACCCCGGATGGTGGTGGCCCGGAAACGCACCAGGGCAGCCGTGTCGCTGAACGCACCCGTCACGACAGGTGCCGCTCGAGCAGGTCGCGGTAGCGGAGTTCGCCGTCGCTCCCCGAGAGATCGGCCGATGGGGCGCTGGCCACCGACGATCCTCCGCGGAGTACTACGGCGCGGTCGCACGCCTGGACGGCCAGTTCGCGCAGGTGGGTCGACAGGATGACGGTGCCGCCCCGCTGGCCGACCGCCCTGATCTCGGCGAGGGTGGCGTCCGTGCCCAGGGGATCGACGCCGTCGAAGGGCTCGTCGAGGAGCAGGACCTCGGGCTCGTGGAAGGTGGCCAGCACCACCGACAGCCGCCTGCCCATGCCGTGGCTGAAGCCGGCCGTGACCCGATGGGCGACATCGGCGAGCTCGAAGGCCTCGAGCAGATCGCGAGCACGGCTCTCCCAACCGCGGGGCATCCGGCGCAGGCGTGCCGCGAGCTGCAGGTGCTCCCACGGTGTCGCTCGGGGGACGAGCCCGCCGACGTCGGGGCAGTACCCGACGTGACGCTTCACCTCGAGCGTCTGCCGGCGTGCGTCGTACCCGCTGACCAGGACGGTGCCGCCGCTGGCCGGGATCACTCCGGCCAGGACCCGCATCGTCGTCGACTTGCCGGCACCGTTGCGCCCGAGCAGGGCCAGTGCCTCGCCCCGGTCCGCGGCGAAGCTCACACCGGCGACCGCCTCCACGTCACCGAAGCGCACCTCCAGGCCGAGCACCTCGACCGCCCCTGACGACATCGAACCCTCCCTCTGAGCTCCCGATCACAGTCTCGCGGTCGGCGCCGACCCTGTCTGGCAAACGGCCCGACCAGGCGTCCGAATGTCAGATGGGGTTGCGCTCAGGGAACATCTCCGCTGGACTTCCCACAGGCGCGCCCGACCAGAGGCGCAGGACTGGAAGAAGGCGAGACACCATCGTGAACGCGACCGCCGGCGGAGCGGACGTCCATCTCGGCGAACGGATGGGCCTCAAGCCCGGCATGACGGTGCAGGAACTCGGGTGGGACGAGGACGTCGACGACGCCCTCCGGGTCCAGCTCGAGAACGCGGTAGACGCCGACCTCGTGGACGGTGATCACGGCGACGTCGTCGATGCGGTGGTGTTGTGGTGGCGGGCGGACGACGGTGACCTCGTCGATGCCCTCGTCGATGCCCTCACCGATCTGGTCGGGGGCGGGGCGATCTGGCTGCTCACGCCCAAGATCGGACGCCCGGGAGCGGTCGATGCCTCCGACATCAGCGAGGCGGCCCCGATCGCCGGCCTCGCGACCACGACGACGGTTCCGGTGAGCTCGGACTGGACCGCGACGCGTCTGGTCACGCCCAAGAACCGCTGAACCCGCTGAGCCGAGGACGGTCACTTCCGTTGATGATTCGCGATCTCGCCCGTACGGCCACTCAACGTGCGATGTCGGAGTCCCGGCGTCAGGCGACCATGGTCGCCACGATGACCCGGGCAGGCGTCGTACGACTCCACAGCCCGGCGCGGCTGGCAAGGGTCGCGAAGGCGATCCACGACTGGGGCATGGGCTTCGCGGGCGGCATCCGCGCGCAGGCCGAGCTGTCGCCCGACAACGTGGCGATCATCGACGAGATCGGTCCGTTGACCTGGCTCGAGATCGACGAGCGGTCGACCCGGCTGGCGAATGCTCTCGGTGAGCGCGGCGTCCGTGAGGGCGACGGGGTCGCGGTGCTGTGCCGCAATCATCGGTACTTCCTCGAGGTGTCGACCGCGCTGGGCAAGCTCGGCGCCGACATCCTCTATCTCAACACCGCCTTCGCCGCCCCGCAGATCGGCGAGGTGTGCGAACGCGAAGAGCCGGTCGCGGTCATCTACGACGACGAGTTCGAGGGGCTGATCGATGCGGCCGCCCTGACGGTGCCCCGCTTTCTCGCGTGGGACGAGGGCACGGTCGAGCGCGAGTCCGCCGAGGAGATGATCGCGGCGGGATCGGCCACGCTGCCGAAGCCGCCCACGCACTTCGCGCGGCCGGTGATCCTCACCTCCGGCACCACGGGTACGCCGAAGGGCGCACCCCGCTCCGAGGCGGGTCTGGACGCCGCCGTGGCGCTCCTGTCGCGCTTGGACTTCAAGTACGGCGACATCGTGCACATCGCCGCCCCGGTCTTCCACACGTGGGGTTGGGCACATCTCAACCTCGGCATGCTGATCGGCAGCACGATGGTGCTGCGCCGGCGCTTCGAACCGGCCGACTGCCTGGCGGCGATCGAGGCCGAGAAGTGCACCGGCCTGGTCGTCGTGCCGGTGATGCTGCAGCGGATGCTGGCGCTGCCGGCCGACCAGCGGGCCGGCGACTACTCGTCGTTGCGGGTGGTGGCCGCGTCGGGCTCGGCCCTGCCCGGCGATCTCGCCACCGAGTGGATGGACACCTTCGGCGACAACCTCTTCAACACCTACGGTTCGACCGAGGTGGCCTGGGCGACCATCGCCCGCCCCGAGGACATGCGGGCCGCGCCCGGCACGGCGGGCATCGCGCCGCCCAACACCGTCGTGAAGATCGTCGACGAGGCCGGTCGCGAGGTGCCGACGGGGGAGTCCGGGCGGATCTTCGTCGGCAATTCGATGCTCTTCGAGGGCTACACCGGCGGCGGCCACAAGGAG
>JASLCW010000171.1 GCA_030151765.1 Marmoricola sp. | reverse complement strand
GCCGCGCCCACGTCCACGACGGGAACGAAGTCGGCGACCGCGCTACACCACTATCGGGGACTCAACTTAGTCCCACACGTTTGAGGCCAAGATCCGGCGAGAGTTGGCCTCAAACGTGTGGGACTACCGCGATCTGCCTGCCGTGAGCCGGGAGACCACCGGAAGCCCGTGCTGCCCGCCCCTGTCGCTGCGCCTTTGTCGGTGACCAGGAGATCAGCGTGAGTCGCCGACGGCGGCCAGCTCGAGCAGTGCCTATGCGGCCGGAAGACCAACCAGCAGATTCAGGCTCTCGCCGACCCTCACCCGTCCCGCCAGATCTCCTCACCGAGCACGACCGAGGTGTCGCCGCCGGTGGCCTCCGCGACGAACTGACGCAGGCCGTCGACATCGCTCGGTCGCACCGCCACCGACACCCGGGCCGTGGTGGCGTACTCGACGCCCAGCACCTCGTGCCCGCGTGCTCTCAGGTCGTGCTCCAGACGGCCGGCGCGGGCATGGTCGATCTCGACCACGGCCGCAAGGTGCAGCACCCGCTCGACCACGCCGGCCGCGTCGAGCGCGGCCCGGGCGGCGTCGCCGTACGCGCGGGCGAGGCCACCGGTGCCGAGCAGGGTGCCGCCGAACCAGCGGGTGACGACCACGACCGTGTCCGTCAGGTCCTGGCCGCGCAGCGCGTCCAGGATCGGCGCGCCGGCGGTCCCCGAGGGCTCGCCGTCGTCATTGCTGCGTTCGATCTCCCGGCGTGGGCCGAGGACGAAGGCGGTGCAGTGGTGGCGGGCATCGGGATGCTGCCGCCGGATCCGGTCGATCTCGGCCCGTGCCGCCCCTTCCGTCTCCACCCGCCGCGCCTCGGCGAGGAAGCGCGAACGGGTCACCTCGATCTCGGCGATGCCGGTCGCGGCGACGGTTCGATAGGAGGCACTCACGACGGCGAGAATAGGACGAAACGGGGAGGCCGCATTGCAACCTCCCCGTTCGTCCGCCTTCCGGAGATGTGGAGGTACCTCCGGCCGGGCAGACACTGCCGCCGAATGTGGTTGGCAACCGGCAGCAGGCTTTCCCCAAGCGTAGGGCCCCGGGGACCCCACGCGTAGGGATTTGGAGAAAAATCAGCTGTGCGCCAGGAAGCCCAGCAGGTCCTGCCGGGTGAGCACACCCACCGGTCGGCCGTCCTCCTGGACCAGCAGTGCATCCGCGTCGGCGAGCGCCTCGACGGCCTCGCTCACATCGGCATTCGCACCCACCGTCGGCAGCGGATCGCTCATGTGCGCCTCGACCTGGTCGGCCAGCTTCGCGGAGCCGGCGAAGAGGGCGTCGAGCAGCACCCGCTCGGAGACCGATCCGGCGACCTCGGCGGCCATCACGGGCGGCTCGGCGCGGACGACCGGCATCTGCGAGACGCCGTACTCGCGAAGGATGTGCACCGCCTCCGCGATCGTCTCGTTGGGGTGCGTATGCACCAGCGCCGGGATCTCGCCGCTCTTGGCACGCAGCACCTCGCCGACGGTCTGTCCGCTCTGCGCCGGCAGGAAGCCGTACTGCGCCAGCCACTCGTCGTTGAAGACCTTGGTCAGATAGCCACGGCCGGAGTCGGGCAGCAGGACGACGATGACCGCGTCCGGGTCGTCGATCTCGCTGGCCAGCTTGGCCGCCGCGAAGGCCGCCATTCCCGAAGATCCGCCCACGAGCAGGCCCTCCTCGCGGGCGAGCCGCCGGGTGAAGGCGAAGGAGTCGGCGTCGGAGACCTCGATCACCCGGTCCGCGATGGAACGGTCGTAGGTCTCGGGCCAGAAGTCCTCACCGACGCCCTCGACCAGGTAGGGGCGACCGGTGCCGCCGGAGTACACCGAACCGGCCGGGTCGGCGCCGACCACCTGGATGTCCGGGTTCTGCTCCTTGAGGAACTTCCCGACACCGCTGATGGTGCCGCCGGTGCCCATGCCCGCGACGAAGTGGGTGATCCGCCCCTCGGTCTGGCGCCAGATCTCCGGCCCGGTCTCCTCGTAGTGGGAGCGCGGGTTGTTGGGGTTCGAGTACTGGTCGGGCTTCCAGGCACCGGGCTGCGACGAGAGCCGGTCCGAGACGTTGTAGTAGGAATCCGGGTGCTCCGGAGCCACCGCCGTGGGGCACACGACCACCTCGGCGCCGTACGCGCGCAGCACATTGCGCTTGTCCTCGCTGACCTTGTCCGGGCAGACGAAGACGCACTTGTAGCCGCGCTGCTGGGCGACGAGGGCCAGGCCGACGCCGGTGTTGCCGGAGGTGGGCTCCACGATCGTCCCGCCCGGCTGCAGGGCACCCGAGGCCTCGGCCGCGTCGATCATCCGCGACGCGATCCGGTCCTTCACCGAACCACCGGGGTTGAGGTATTCCACCTTGGCAAGCACGAGCGGGCCGGTGGTGGCCGGGTCACGGTCGAGCGTGCGGTCGAGCTTGACCAGCGGGGTGTTGCCGATCAGCTCGAGCAGGGAGTTGGCGTATTCCATGGCGCCTAACCTACCGACCCATCCCGGCCTACTGGACAGGGATCGGCGGGTCGCGGTCGCCTTCTGGCTCACGGTCGGCGAGGGGCGCTCTGTGGCCGGTCGCACTGACCCACTGGTCCCAGGTTTCCCATGTGATCCATCGAAATCTTCGGCCCGCATCCACTGTGGTTCGCCGACCGCGCACCAGCTGCATAGTCAGCGAACCACAGCGACGATCGGCTTACCCTCAGCCCCACCAGCACCACGCGTTGGCCGTCGGGTCTGCTCATCCCGGAGATCACATAGGAAACCGGGACTACACATCTGAAGCATCGTGTGTGACGCCCCAGTTTCGATGGATCACATGGGAAACCGGAAGTCCGAGCCCCGAACGCACGACGACGGGCGCCTCCCCGTGGGGAGACGCCCGTCGCGTGATGGATCAGTTGTTGCGCAGAGCCGCGAGGATGCGGAGCATCTCGATGTAGATCCAGACGATCGTCACCGTGAGACCGAAGGCCGCACGCCACGACTCCTGCTCCGGAAGGCCGGCGCGGACGCCGCGCTCGACGAAGTCGAAGTCGAGGATCAGCATCAGGACACCGAGGCAAAGGCCGATGATGCTGGCCACGAAGCCGAGCCCGTTGAGCTTGTTGAAGCCGAAGTCCGCGCCGAAGAAGTGCAGCACGAAGTCGAGCAGCGCGACGGCGACGAAGCCGAACATCGCGGCGGTGACCCACTTGCGGAAGCGGTCACTGACCTGGATGTGGAAGAACTTGTACGCCGCCAGCGTGCCGCCGACGGCCGCGAAGGTGCCGAGCACGGCGCCGAGCACGACGCCCGGGAAGTAGGCCTCGAGGATCTTGCTGAGGGCACCGACGAAGACGCCCTCGCACACCGCGTAGGCGAGCACCAGCGGCGGGCTGACGACCTTCTTGAAGGAGTTGACCATCGAGAGCACGAAGCCGAGCAGCGCACCGGCCATCGCGAGACCGTTGAGGGTCTGCATGGTGCTGAGACTGGCCGTGGAAGAGACGTCGACGTGACGGGTGCCGATCCAGGTCACGGCGGCCGCGAGGATGGTCACACCCAGCGTGATGCCGGTCTTCTGGACGACCGAGTCGATCGTCATGGGGCCGGTGCTGGTGTGGGTGATCGGGGCGGACGGCGCCGACGGCGCTCCCGGCGTACCGACACCCCAGGTGGAGGGATCGCCGTAGCCCGAGTGAGCGGCGCCGTTTCCGGGATAGGTCGGGTTGCCGTACGCGTTCCCGTTGAAGCCTTCGGCTCGCGCGAAGACTGGGTTACGTGACTGCATGATCTCCTCCGGTGGTGGGACGGGTGGGCAACGATGACCACCTCAGCGTCAAGCCTATCGGCCGACACATTCGCAACGTGTGCGAACCCGAATTCGTTCCACTACCGTCACGTTGTCCGCTTCGTGCCGTTACACCGGGCATGATCGTCGCCGTGGACACTGCAACCGAGCCCCTCGAGGCGGCCGAAACGAGTGCCGAGACACGGAGCGCCAAGGCGGGTGACATGGGGTACGACGCCTTCGGCGCCGCCTTCCTGGCCCGGGTGCTGCACGTACAGCGCGTCACCGAATCGATCGACCGGATCCTCGGCCCCACCTTCAAACTGGGCCCGATCGGCGCCGGACCCGGACGCAAGTTCGCCCGGCTGACCGCCTCGGGACAGTTCCTGCCCAGCCATGGAGAGCAACTGCCCGGCGACCAGGTCGCCTATCGCGTCAACGTGCCGGTGGCGGTCACCTTCGACATCGATCTGCGTGTGGACACACATCGCTTCCACGCGGACATCGTCGTACCGCTGGAGGTACGGCTGCGGCTGAGCGAGCCGCTCACCATTGTCTGGGACCTGCACACCCCCGACGCGGACGAACTCCAGATCACGCTCGAGGGCGACAGCCGGCGCTCCACGGCCCTGCAGAAGCTCTCCGGTCTGGACGGGGAGATGCGTCGCTTCATGCTCCGGTTCATCGACCGCGAGCTCACCAAGCCGCACGTCCAGCGGGCCCGTTTCATCCCGGTCGACCAGGTGATCGACGGCGCCTGGGAGGAGATCGCCTGCCAGTTCCTGCCGAACAGCCCCGCCGACCGGCTCGAGG
Source organism: Marmoricola sp. (assembly GCA_030151765.1). GTDB lineage: Bacteria > Actinomycetota > Actinomycetes > Propionibacteriales > Nocardioidaceae > Marmoricola. The sequence continues at coordinate 6,237 of JASLCW010000171.1, read as the reverse complement.
ACGGTCCCGACGCGGAGTCCGGGGAGGCCTCATGAGCGAACGCAGGCCGATCACCCTGGAGGACCTCTGCGGGGGCAGCCTGCCGGAGGGCCTCGCCAATCTCGGCGAGCAGGACCGGGAGCAGCTCGTCGAGACCATCCGCGCCGCCCGCAAACGTCAGGCGGCGGACCTCAAGGAGGCCGCCGAGCGCGGTCTGGACCTGGTCCCCAAGCTGCTGCGCGCGCCGGTCAAGAAGGCGATCCTCGGATGAGCGGGAGCTTCGACACCGAGGCCGAGATCCTCAAGCTGGCCCGGCTCCTCGACGTCGACCCGGCCACGCTCTCCTATCTCGAGAAGGTCGACGCCGACGCCTTGCGCATCCTGCGCGAGGGCGTCACGGACATGCTCTTCGAGATCGGTGGCGGACTGATGTCGCGGCTCGGCAATGCCGCCAAGCGGCTGCCGACTCCCCTGGTCGCCACCATCTGCGAGCGCTCCTTCGGGCCGATGCTCGCCGCCCGCGCCGCCGCCTCCACCGATCCGGCCAAGGCCGTCGAGATCGCGCAGCGCCTCTCACCCGACTTCCTCACCGAGGTGACGATCCAGCTCGACCCGCGGCGGGTCGCCGAGATCGTGTCCGGTGTCCCCACGAGCCTGGTCGCTCCGGTCGCGGCGGAGCTCGGCGCGCGCGGTGAATACGTGACGATGGGCCGCTTCCTCACCTTCCTGTCGCCGGAGTCCCTCGCCGCCGCTCTCGACGTACTGAGCGACGAGGCGGTGCTGCGCACGGCCTTCGTCCTCGAGGACAAGGCATCCGTCGACGACGCCCTCGCGGCGCTGCCACCCGAGCGGCTCCGCGGAGTGCTCACCAGCGCGGCGGACGAGAAGCTGTGGCCCGAGCTGCTCTCGCTGCGGGAGCACCTGACCACCGAACGGCTCGCGGAGATCGAAGCCGCCGTCGACGATCTCGGCCTGCGCGCCGAGTACGACGAGGTTGTCGGCGGACTGGCCTAGTCTGAGGAACGATCCCATCGACGGCTCGGGAGGATGCGATGACACAGCAGCTGCGCTCCCTCGCCGTGCTCGCCCTCCTGCTCTGCCTCGCGGCCACCGGCTGCGGCGGCTCCTCACTCTCCCCCGCCTATGTGCGCGCGGCCAATCTCACCACCTCGCCGCAAGGCGACACCGTCGTCTCCGGTGGTGATCCGGGCGCCGGAGTACCGGCCGGCACATTGCCCGGCGCCACGGCCGGGACCGGCTCCACCGGCACCGGCAGCGCCGGGGGCACCGGCGGTACGCCGTCGACGACGGCGGGAGGCGGCGGAGGCCATTCGGGCGCCGGCTCGCCCGGAACCCACGGCGCGCCCGGCGTACCCGCCGCCGGCGGAGCCTCCTGCCGCGGCTTCCGCAACCAGACCGGGATCACCGACGACACCATCACGCTGGCGAATGTCTCCGACATCAGCGGCCCGGTCCCGGGGATCTTCACCTCGGCACAGCAGGCCGTGAAGGCCTACGTCCGGTACTTCAACGCCACCTCGACGCTCTGCGGACGCAAGCTCGCGCTGCTCCCGCTCGACAGCCGCACCGACTCCGGCGGCGACCAGGCGGCCTACGCCACCGCCTGCGGTCAGGCCTTCGCCGCCGTCGGCTCGATGTCCGCCTTCGACTCCGGCGGCGCCGCCACCGCCCAGGCCTGCGGCCTCCCCGACCTGAGGTCACAGTCGGTGACCGACGCCCGCAACGCCTGCACCACCTGCTTCGGCGCCCAGGCCACCGAACTGCACGTCTTCCAGAACGCCGTGCCCGACTTCTTCCTCCAGCGCAACCACGCCGCCACCCAGCACGCCGCCGAGGTCTACGTGGACTCCCCCGCCTCCGTCGACAATGCCCAGCACCAGAAGGCCGCCGAGGAGAAGCGCGGCGTGCGCTTCGTCTACGACGGCGCCTTCGGCGTCGCCGAGTTCAACTACGCGCCCTACGCGCAGAAGATGAAGGAGAAGGGCGTGCGCTGGGTGCAGTTCGTCGGCTCCCCCGACCAGGCGGTGCGTCTGGCGCAGGCGATGCAGGCCGCGAACTTCAAGCCGGACGTCTTCCTGCTCGACTCGACCGGCTACGACCCCAACTACGTGAGCTCCGGCGGCAGCGCCGTCGACGGCACCTACGTGTCGGTGAACTTCACCCCCTTCGAGGAGGCGGCCAGCAGTCCCGAGTTGCGGCTCTACGAGACCTGGCTGCAGCAGGTGGCGCCCGGGGCGAGCCCGTCGTACTTCGGCGTCTTCGCGTGGTCCGCGGCACGGCTCTTCGTCGAACGCGCCGTCGCACTGGGCGGTCGGCTCAGCCGTTCGAGCATGATCGGCGCCATCCGGACGGTGCATCGCTGGACCGATCACGGGCTGCACGCCCCGGAGGACGTCGGGGGCAAGAAGAACGGCGACTGCTGGCGTTTCCTGCAACTCCAGGGGGGACATTGGAAGGCGGTCGGCGGTAGGACATATTTGTGTCATGGCTCCACACCAGGCTGAGCCACCACCACCGACGTCTCGAACCGAGGGAGATCCCCATGGCCATCACGACTGAGGCGATCGTCGCCGAATCCGCGGGTGCACCTTTCACCGTCCGCACGGTCGAACACCGCGACCTGCGCGACGACGACATCGTCATCGACATCGCCTTCGCCGGCATCTGCCACAGCGACATCCACCAGGTCCGCCAGGAGTGGGGCAAGGCGATCTTCCCGATGGTCCCCGGCCACGAGATCGCCGGCACCGTCGCCGCGGTGGGCAGCGCGGTGACCAAGCACAAGATCGGGGACCGGGTCGGCGTCGGCTGCATGGTCGACTCGTGCGGCGAGTGCGAGTACTGCAAGGACGGCGAGGAGCAGTTCTGCGACAAGGGCGCCGTGATGACCTACAACGGCCGCGGCTACGACGGCGTGCCGACGCTGGGCGGCTATGCGAAGCAGGTCGTTGTGTCGGAGGACTTCGCGGTCCGGATCCCCGACGGCATCGGCCTCGACGAGGCCGCCCCGCTGCTGTGCGCCGGCATCACCACCTGGACCCCGCTGAAGCGGTGGGGCGCCGGACCGGGCAAGCGCGTGGCCGTCGTCGGTCTCGGCGGGCTCGGCCACATGGCGGTGAAGTTCGCCCACGCGATGGGCGCCGAGGTCACCGTCATCTCCCGCAGCGAGGCGAAGAAGGACGACGCCCTCGCCCTCGGCGCGGACAGCTACCTGGCGACCGGAGATCCGTCCGTCTTCCGCGCCAACCGCCGCAGCTTCGACCTGATCATCAACACCGTGAGCGCGGCGCTGCCGATGTCGTCGTACCTGGCGATGCTCAAGCCGCTCGGCGCGATGGTCAACGTCGGCATCCCGCCGGAGAACTACGACTTCGCGGCGGGCTCCGTCGTCGGCGGTTCCAAGGTGCTCGCCGGCTCCAACATCGGCGGCATCCCCGCGACCCAGGAAATGCTCGACTTCAGCGCCGCGCACGGCATCGGCGCGACGATCGAGACGATCTCGGCCGACGAGGTGGACGACGCCTACGACCGGGTGGTGGCGGGCCAGGCCCGCTATCGCTACGTGATCGACACGAGCACCATCGTCGCCAGTTGATCCGAGAACCGTAACTTCCTCCGGTCGCAAACGTTCACCACTGACGTACCCGAACGAGGGAGTCAGTGGTGCGTCGGTTCCTCCTGTTCGCGGTCGCGATCTCGTTCGCGGCCGCCGTGATGCCGGCCGCGGGCGCCCGTACGCCGGCACCCCTACGCGGCGGGGCCTGCGACCGCGGCATCCACGCCACCACGTCATGGACCCCGACCGGCGAGGACACCGCGGCTCGCCGGGTCCGGCAGGCGCGCGCGGCGCTGGTCTGCGAGGACGACACCGGCGTACTCGGCCAGGAGCCGATGCTGGCGATCAACAAGCGCGGCACCCTCTTCCTCGGGATGGCCAGCAAGGAGGGGGTGCTGAGCCAGAACGGCTTCCTCACCGGAACCGCCCAGTCCTACCTCCTGCGCAGCCGCAATGACGGCCGGAGCTGGCAGCGGATCGCCCTGCCCAAGGGGATCAACACCTCGGAGGGAGTGCCGTACGTCGACCGCGCCACCGACCGGCTCTGGGTGACCTCCACGAACCTGTCCGTCCTCCCCTGCGGCGCACCGGTCGCGTGGAGCGACGACGAAGGCGCGACCTGGCACGTCACCAAGACCCGCCCGGGATGCTCACCGCTGTCACTCGGCGACTGGCCCAAGGTCTTCACCGGACCGTACGGCGCCCACCGGCCCGCGGGCGCGACCAGCCCGCGAGCGGCGTACGTGTGCAACTACATCCCCGCGATCTGGGTCGCCCTCCAGGTGGGCTGCTGGCGATCCGACGACAACGGCCGGCATTTCGCCTTCCTGGGCACGCTGCCGGTGAAGAGCCTCGTGTGCCGGGCCGGTGACGTCAACGCGGGCTCCTTCCACACCATCGTGCACGGAACCGGCCAGGTGCTCAGGAACGGCGATGTCGTCGTACCGGTGAACCTGTGCGGCACGATGATCGCGGTGCGGAGCACGGACCACGGCCGCACCTGGAGCGTCTCGAAGGCGATCGGGCGGGCCGGGAGCGTGCGTGCCTTCCTCGACGGCGGCGGCGAGAGCCTCGCCCAGAACGTCTTCATGAACATGTTCTACGATCAGGCGCTCGCCCAGGATGCGCGCGGCAATCTCTTCCTCGGCTATGTCCGCAAGGGTGTGCACCTCGCGGTCTCCCGCGACGGCGGCCGCACCTGGCGTGCACTCGGCCGGGTCTCGCCGCCTTCGATGAAGGGCGCCTTCAACGTCTCCGTGACGGCGCGAGGTCGCGGGGAGGTGGCCCTGGCCTGGTGGGGCACCGAGAAGCTGACCGATTCGCTGCTCGGGTACGGCGAGAAGTATCGCGGGTGGATGACCTACAGCCCCGACGTGCTCGCCCGGAGACCCGCCTTCCGGAGCGCGCCCACCAGCCCGGCATCGGCACCCCAGATCACCAACAGCCTCGGGTGTTGCGCCAGCACGGACATGTTCATCGAGTACAGCGGCATCAGCTTCACCGGCAAGCGCCGCATCCGGGCCGCCTTCGCCCGCTTCCACGGCGGCACTCTGCCGACACTGGTGCTGGGACGGATGCAGCTGCGCTGAGCACTCAGGGCAAGGTCACGAAACTGAAGCCCCGCCGCTTCAGGGCCGGTACGACGGTCTGCAGCGCGCGGTAGGTCTCCGACCGGTCGCCGCCGCCGTCGTGACACAGGATGATGTCGCCGCGCCCGGCGCGGAGCATCGCCGACTCGATCGCAGCAGCCCCCGGGCGGGCCCAGTCGCGCGGGTCGATGTCCCACCCGAGGGGCATCATCCGCTGCCGCGCCAGCTCGTCGAAGACGCGCGGCCCCCAGACACCACCGGGTGCCCGGAACTGATTCGGGCGCACCCCGCTCACGTCGTGGATGACCTCGTTGGTCCGGACGATCTCACGTCGGATGTCGGCCGGACTCCGATAGGGCAGCCGCTCGTCGTGCGTCCATGTGTGGTTCGAGACCGCATGTCCTTCGGTGACGATCGCCCGGACGATCGAGGCGTTGTCGCGAACCTGCTCACCGATCATGTTGAAGGTCGCCTTGACCCCGTGCCGTTCGAAGAGGCCCAGGTAGCGCGGTGTCCAGGTCGGACTCGGCCCGTCGTCGACGGTCAACAGCACACTGCGACGCGGGAAGTGCGCGTGCCGGTCCCGACGCAGGAAATCGTCGAGGTCGTAGATCGGCGCATTCCAATGCCTGGCCCACCCCGGGATTGTCGTACTGACGGCGGTACGTCGTACCGTCCCGGTGGCCACCGGCGCTGCGGCCAGTCGTCCGGTCGCGGCCGAGTGCGGCACCATCCGCGTCGACACGGCGCCCACCACGAGCCCCGCCGTACTCAGCAACACGGTCCGGCGGCCGATCGGCCGCGAGGCCTCCTGCTCCCCCATCCCACTCCCCCGTTCTCGGTGTCGTCGACCTACAGACGCCGCCGTCGACACAAGAGTTGCACCCAGGAACCGAAGATCTGCGCGCAGCGCGCAGGAAGGGCCGAGGCTGATGCTCGCTGGTGCCCCGGGTGGGGGTCGAACCAACACTGCGCGGATTTTAAGTCCGCTTCCTCTGCCGATTGGGATACCGGGGCCAGAGGCTGACTTTAGCTACAGGTAGGTCTTGCGCGGGTAGACGGCGTGCGCGCCGGCGACGCGGTCGAGGAAGA
>JASLCW010000140.1 GCA_030151765.1 Marmoricola sp. | reverse complement strand
ATCGAGCCAGTTCTGTGCGTCTCTTCTGAGCGTGAAGAGCTGCTCGTGCCTGTCGTTCTGATCGTCGACGTATCGGGCCCGCCATCGCTCAGCCGTGCGCTCCTCGCCGGACTTCGTCTTCCACCGGATGGTGCGCTTCTTGATCGTCGCCATGCGTTCTCAGTTCATCAGTGGGGCGCATACGTCGATGAGTGGGCCGATGTTCTTCTTGGTGCCGGGGACTGCCGGGTTCTTCGCCCAGATCGCGGCGATGTCCTTGAAGCCCTGGTCTGCCATGTGGCCTCGAGCGAGCCCGTTAACGGCGTACCGCGTGCCGTCGTCGGCAGTGAAGACGACCCAGACAGCTCCCGTCCCGATGCAGTTGACCCTCCCCGAGGGCACCGTCAGCGGCCATCTCTTCCCGAAGGCAGCCGCCGAGACGTTCGCGCCGTGTCCGTCGAAGTGATACGGCGCAGGTTTCGCGCCCGAGGTCTTCTCCCCTTGCAGCTCGCCCTTCCAGCCGTCAACGTTGGCGGACATAGCCGCCGTTGGCGATCGGTCGGGCTGGCTCTCAGGGTGGTCTGCTCCGCTGCTGCAGCCGGCGACCGCGATCCCGGCCACCGTCAGCAGTCCGATGATGAGCTCCCTGCGGATCATGCGATCGCCTCCATGTGAATGTCCTCGATGACTCGGCGCCAGTGGAGCAACCTCGGCCCCATCAGCATCTTCCGGAAGTGCCCGAGGGTCGCCCGATCGACGTCGAGCTCGGCCGCGATCTCCGCAGGCGACTGCGTCCAGGACAGGACGGCAACGAATGATTCGATCGGGACGAGGCGGCCTGCGGCGAGGAGGTTGGCGTCACGCTCGTGCTGCTTGGTGAACACGCCGCCGTGCACTTCGTGGTGCCCGAGGTCCAGGTGCGCGACGGCGTGCGCGATCGAGCATCGCTTCTCGGCCCACCCGGCGGCCTTGTTGATGAGGATGACCTTGCTTCGACGGCTGATGACCTCGGGGATGCCGTCGGGGAGAGGCCGGTGCCGTATGACCCAGTCGGGGTATCGCTCGGCTGCGTCGCGGCCGGGGTCGTACATCAGCGTTCCCGCGCTGCCTGCTCGATCTGCCACTCGATGAACCTCCGCGACTCGCTCTTGACTCGTTCCCACTCCTGATCCGAGATCCCCTCGGGTCGGCGGTAGAGCAATTCCTCGGGGTCGTCGGCATCATCGCCACCCCCTCCGACAGATGGAGCGGGACCGCCGGCCAGCATCGCGGCGACGGTCCCGCCCGGCCACTCCAACGCCCGCTCAACCCGGCCGAGGGTCTTGATCTGCGGCCAGCGTGATCCGTTGAGGAAGTCTCCGACGGTGTTCGGGTCGATCTCTGCGACTTGGGCAAGGTTCCCGATGTTCCAGCCGCGGTGAGTCATCTCGGCGGTGACAGCTGTGCGTATTGCGGCGCGTGCTTCGTCGCGGTTCATGGTGGCCCTCGTTCGTGCGGTCGTGTCATGCCATGGAGGTTTCCGGAAACACAAGGAAACATCAACAAGACCTGGTGCGAACAGTTCGGCACTCTGGACAGGAACACAACGGAGTAATTACGAAGGCTGCGCATGATCTGACCTGCTATTTTCATGTTTCTTCCGTTTGTTCCCGTCTTCTTCTTGACATTGTTCCCTGATGTTCCTTAGAGTTCGGGACATGGCCCCGAAGACACTCACTGAAGCCGAGCAGAAGGAACGGCAGCGCGTGGGCGCAACCCTTCGCCGGATCCGCGAGCTCCGCGGCTTCAAGCTCGGCGAGTTCGCCACCGCGAACCACGTCTCCTACTCGTACCTCTCCAACATCGAGGCCGGTCGCAAGCCCCTCACCGATGTCATGTTGGCCCGCTTCGCGCAGACCCTCGACGTCGAGCAGATCGACATCAAGCACCCCGACCGTCAGGACGCGGTCGCATGAGTTCACAGCTGATGCGGATCGAAGAGGTGTCCGAAGAGACCGGCGTCCCGGTCAACACGCTCCGCTACTGGCGGCAGCGCAACAAGGGCGAAGGACCGAAGTCCGCGCGTCTCGGTCGCCGTGTCGCCTATCGCCGCGTCGACGTCGACGCGTGGATCAGCGAGCAGTTCGGGGACGCCCCGGCCCAGCATCTGCGGGCTGTCTAACCGCTTCGCCCCCGGAAACAAGTCGGGAGCCCAGCCACCACGACCAAGCAGCGCTGAGCTCCACAACCAAGAAGGAAGTGTTCCAGATGAACGCAGCACTCACCAACGAACGCACCCGCCAAACCGGCACCTGGGCCCACGGCATCCACGCCGTTGCCCACCACGCCACCACCTACGACCTGCCTCGGCCCGAGACCATCGACGTCAGCCAGCATCCCTCAGGACAGATGGTCCTCACCGTCCGCCTCGCCCCCGGCCCCCTCGCCGCCTGGCTCGACACCGTGCAGGTCATCGACGAAGCCACCGAGTACCGGCACCCCATCGCCGCCAAGCCGCCCCACCTGCAGGTGTACGCCAAGGTGCGGCTCCCCGACACCGGGACCGTGGTTGTCCTGGCCGGCACGCGGGCGTACGTCGGCGGCCTGTCGCTGGTGGGCGGTGCTGGCGCATGACCGGCCACGAGATCGCAGCCCTCGTGCTCGCCACCGGAGTGGTTGCCTTCGGGCTCGGCTACATCTGCCGGGATTGGGAGCAGTGGGCGATCGAGCGGGCCGACCGTGAGGCCGAGCGCGACCGTGACGCGCTGCTCAACGTGGTCACCAACGACGGCTGCCTGCCCGAGCACCACGAGGTCGGCGTCCACTCCCCCGGCCACCAGCCGCCGACCGTCCCGGCCCAGCGGATGGGCGGTGACCTCGCATGACCACCGTCTACGACGACATCGAGACCGAGGCCCGCGCCGACCGCGACCGGTACGACCTGGCCGACCGGCACGACAACTGGCCCGCCATGAGCGACCTCGCCACCGAGGCTGAGGACACCCTCACCTGTGTCTCCTGCGGCAAGGCCACCCCGGCGTACGACTACTGCGGCCACTACGCCGCCGACATGTGCAAGAGCTGCGCCGTCGAGGTCGGGTGCAGCGACTGCGTCGACGCGCAGCGGCTTGAGCTCGCGGAGATGGGTTGGGGTGAGCGGCAGTGGTGAATCCCAACCAGGAGCCGGACGAGGGTACGGCGTACCTGCTCGACGGTGACAACGTGCCGGCGTTGCCGGATCGGCGGCCGATGGACGCGCGGCTGCAGCCGAAGAAGAAGGACCGTGGCCCGATCCCGGCCCGGCAGGGCAACGGCTACTACGCCGACCATGTGACCGGTGACCGGCTCCGGTCGGTGACCACGATCCTGTCCGGCGGTGTCCCGAAGGACGCGCTGCCATTCTGGGCAGCGGCGGTGTGCACCGACTCCGCGATCGAGAACCTGCCCGCCCTGGTCGCCGCATCCCGGTACCCGGACCGGCTCGCCGAGATGCGCGACTACATCAAGCGTGCCCACACTCGGAAGAAGGACGAACGCGCCGACGTCGGCCACACGGTGCACTTCATCATCGAGGCGAGGATCCTCGGTCTCGAGTTGCCGCCCACGATCAAGATCGGTGACGGTGACGACGCCCAAGAGGTCGCGCTCGACGGCCCCGAGCTCGGCCCGTTCGTGGAGAACTTCCTCGCATTCGAGGAGCTGTGGAAGCCGCGGTTCACGGCGTCGGAGATGGTCGTGGCGAACCCGACGGACGGGTACGCCGGGACGCTCGACTACATGATCGATGCCGACGGGCCGATCGGTGAAGCCCTTGCTGGGCAGAGGTATCCGGTGATGCCGGATGACGACCTGATGGGCGACACCAAGACTGGTGGCACCTTCGAGCGTGAGGTCGTCCGCGAAGGCCGCGTGGTCATGCAGTCGCCAGCGTTGACGACCGCTGGGCACGTGCACGGCGTCTACCCGGAGGCCGGGCTGCAGATGTCGGCCTACCGGCACGCCGAGGTGTGCTGGCTCCGCGACGGATCTCGGGTGCCGATGCCCTCGACCGCCCAGGTCGGGATCGTGCTGCACCTGCGTCCCGAGGGATTCAGGATTTATCCGGCCTTGTGCGGTGACGACCAGTACGCCTACTTCCGGTATGCGCAGATGGTTGATGAGTGGTCGTCACGGATCGCGTCGCCGCGGTCGAAGTCGCCGATCATCGGGAAGCCGCTCGAGCTGCCCGCCGCGTCGAAGGCGGTGGCCTGATGCGCTACCGGATCCAGCCCCTGACCGACTTCACGATCTTCACCACCCCCGCAAGTGAACGGCGTCCGAATCCCTTCCGGTCGTCGTACGACGAAACGCTGCGGCTACTTCGCACCGAGGTCGAGCTCCTCGGCGGCGACGAGATCGTCTTCGAACTCGGCTGCAACGCCAGCGACATCCGCCAGGACGGCGCCCTCCGGGCCCGGGCCGAGGTCCAGCATCCCGGCGTGCGGATCTCCTTCGAGTCGACGCACGGTGCCCTGACCTATGCGACAGACACCTTCGCCGGCCGTTGGTATGGCGATCCGCCGGACTGGCAGATCAACCTCCGCGCGATCGCGCTCTCGTTGGAGGCGCTCCGCAAGGTCGACCGGTACGGCGTCGTGAAGCGCGGCGAGCAGTACGTCGGGTTCAAGGCGCTGCCCGCTGGCCGCGCAATGCCGAGCTCCCACATGACCCGCGACGACGCCCTCCGGATCCTCGCCGGCGACATTCCCCTCGAGCACTTCAACACCACACCCGAGTCGCTGCGGCACAGCTGGCGGTCAGCTCGCCGGGCAGCCCACCCTGACCGCAACCGCGGTGACCAGACCCGTTGGGACCAGGTCGAGCAAGCCGCCCGCGTGCTAGGGGTGACGGCCTGATGGCTCTCCGCAACGAGTGCGACTGGTTCGACACCTGCGAACGCGACGCCTACGCCTACGTCGCCCACCCCGACAAAGGCGTCATCCCCGTCTGCGCCGGCCACGTCAACAGCTACCAGCTGTCCCCCATCACCTTCGTCAACTCGGCAGCAGCAACCACCACGACCAGCAAGGACCAGTGACATGCCCATCCTCGACATCCAGAAGCGCGCCCGCGAACTCGGACGCATCCGCCTCGGCCAGAAGGGCGACAAAGGCCAGCCCCAGAAGCTCGACCGCTTCCGCCTTACCTCCGCCAGCGAGGCCCTGCTGACCAAGGTCGCCGAGCTCTACGGCGGCGACGTCCAGGCGTGGACCCCCGCCGGCGGTAGCCCGCAGTTCGAGGTCATCACCGGATCCGCGCGGCTCCCCATCATGGTCCCGCCGCAGCCGGTCACGCAGTGGTACGAGTACTGGACGAAGGGCGGCTGCCAGCACCGCTGCGACGGCCAGCACAACGTCCTCACCGACGACGACTGCGACCACGACGACCCCGCTCACATCGAGGCACTCAAGAAGCCCACCACCCGCCTCAACGTCGTACTCCGCGACGTGGAAGGCATCGGCGTCTGGCGGGTCGAGACCCACGGCTGGAACGCCGCCGTCGAGCTCCCCGATGTCGCCGAGTTCTTGGCCTCCGCTGGTGGGTACGTCAACGGCTGGTTGGCGTTGGAGCAACGCACGAGCATCGACAACTCGTCTGGGCGCCCGCAGACGCGGCACTTCGCCGTGCCGATCATCGAGATCGACGTCACCCCGGCGCAGCTGATGGCCGGACATGGCCGTGTGGCCGCTCCGGCGCTTGCTGGTGGGCCGGTCACCGAGGCTCCGGCGCTGGCGGCTGCTGGCCCGGACTACGTGGCTCTCGCGGCCGATCTGGCCACGGTCGACGACCTCAAGGCGCTGTACAAGCGGGCGTACGACGCCGGGCACATGACGCAGGGTCTCGCGGATCACCTGACGCGTCGGAGTGAGGAGCTCAAGGCCGCTGAGGTTCCGGCCGAGCAGGTGCCCGACGCGGACGGTGTGGTCGAGGCCGAGGTCATCGACGAGCCCGCAGGTGCGGCTGACCCGGTGAAGGCTGAGGACGCCGACGCGATCTGGCAGCAGATCCTCACCGTCGGTGGCCGCCACGGCATGACCCTCGCTGACGTGAACGTCGACTTCGCCCAGGCGATGGGCGGCCTCGATGCAGCTGCAGCCACCGCGGGCGAGCTGCAGGTGTACCTCGACAAGCTCCTCGCCGCCGAGGCCGCGCAGACCGAGCAGGTGCCGGCATGAACGCCCAGCAGCATTACCGCGAGGCCGAGCAGCGGCTTGACCAGGCGCACGGCGCCGACCCGGAGTTCGCCGCGTACCTCGCCGCGAAGGCACAGGCCCACGCAACGCTGGCGCTCTTCGATCTTCTCCGCGAGATCGGTGACCAGCTCGACACCGCCGCGGTCGTCCGGCACGTGCCGCCGCGCAGTTTGTGTGAACCGGCCAACGAGGTCGTCGAATGCTGCGCCTCCGGCTCCTGCGAGGTGTGCAAGCGATGACCACCAGGAACCCGCGCGAGATCGAGAAATGGGACCAGTTCCCCTACCTCGCCTTCGACATCGAGAGCACAGGCGTCAACGCCCACGCCGACAGGATCGTCACCGCCACCCTCGTCGAATTCCAACCCGGCAAGCGCCCCGCCGCCACCAACTGGCTCGTCAACCCCGGCGACGACATCGACATCCCCGCCGAGGCCACCGCAGTGCACGGCATCACCACCGAGCACGCCCGCGCCCACGGCGTACGACCCGACCAGGCACTGTTCGAGATCACCGGCCGCATCGCCCTGTGGCTCGGCAACCGCCGTCCCGTTGTCGCGTTCAACGCGGCGTACGACCTCACGATGCTCGAAGCCGAAAACCGCCGGAATACTATTCCGACCCTCGCGGAGCGGCTGCGCAGCATCGGGCCCGTCATCGACCCCATGGTCATCGACCGGCACGCCGACAAGTACCGCAAGCGCATCTGCACCTGCGGCTGCGGCGCCCAGGACAAGACACTCGGCGGCTGCTGCATCCACTACGGCGTGCCCCTCGTCGCCGCCCACACGAGCGAGTCCGACGCAGCGTCCGCGGTGAGGTTGTTCCGCGCGATCGTGCACAAGCACCCGGATGCATTCCGGGGCATGTCGCTCCCGGGCCTGCACGAAGCTCAGAAGGCGTGGCGCCGCGAGCAGCAGAACAGCCTGCGGGCCTACTTCGACAAGGCGGGCACCCCGCACGACGGCATGGACCCCACCTGGCCCGTCATGCACACCCCCGCCGGAGCAGCAGTCGCATGAACGCCGTCGCCCAGCTCTCCCCCGTCGCCGAGGTCGCCCACCACGCCGCCACCACACCCGGCGACCTCCGCAGATGGCGCACCAACGACGTACTCCACCGCATGGAAACCGAAATGCGACTCCAACGCCAGATGGCCCACGACCACGGCAACTACCTCCTCGCCGGCGGCCTCCTCACCGCCGCACTCGCACGCGCCACCGAACACCTGACCGCCCTCGACCCCGACAAAAGCACCACCCACAACAGCAACACCGACAAGGAGAACCACTGATGCACACCAACACCACCATCCTCGAGAAGCACGGTGTCGACACCGCCAGCATCGAACACCTCGACCTCGAGGTGCCGATCATCTCCGCCACCCAGCGGCAGGGTGACGTCTTCCTTCTCAAGGTCACCCGCGACCACACCGAGGGCGCCAAGCGCATCGGACCCGCCGGGGTGACCGTCGTACGCGCCGAGACCAACAGCGCGAACACCCACACCCTCCACACCCTGACCGGCGAGTGCCTCTGGCTCCCCAACGCCCGCGCCAGCCGCGAGGACGAGCTCATCCAGGGCTGGCTCACCGTCACCGAGGACGCCGAGGCGACCCTCATCCACACCGAGGAGCACAACGTCCTCGGCATCGGGCCCGGCACCTACGAGGTCCGCCGCCAGCGCGAGTACGCCGGCGAGTGGCAGCGCGTCGCCGACTGACCCCCTGTACGGGCGGCCGTCCCTGTTCCGGACGACACGGGGCGGCCGCCATCCCTTCGGCATCGACACCACGACCAGCAGCAAGGAAACGCAGATGACCAGCACGCTCTACTCCTTCAAGGACCACCCCGAGCACGAGGCCCAGCTCGACGCCTGGGCACAGAAGTGGATCGCGAACGCGCTCTCCACCGAGCCCGCCAACCAGCCCGTCATGATCGACGCGATCAACGGCCTCTACGACGCCGCCGCTCTGCCCCGGCCGCTGCACATCTCGTTCGTGAAGTCCCCGCTGGCGATGGCTGTCGCGGGTGGCATCGCCTCTGGTGTGTGGTGGCTGCGCGGCAACCGCAGCGAGCACAAGGTGTTGTTCGGCCGTGAGCTGACCGAGGACGAGCTGATGGCGGCGATCGCGCCGGCGTGTGAGTACGCGGTGACGGTGGGGATGGGGTTCAAGGAGCCTTTCTCCTTGGCGGCCACCGCCTCGGCCACCGACTCGGCCACCGCCTCGGCCACCGACTCGGCCACCTACTCGGCCACCGACTCGGCCACCGACTCGGCCACCGCCTCGGCCACCGCCTCGGCCACCCGCTCGGCCACCCGCTCGGCCACCGACTCGGCCACCGACTCGGCCACCTACTCGGCCACCCGCTCGGCCACCTACTCGGCCCCGACCAGTGCCCTGGTCGCCTTCCTCGTCCGCTGCACCAGCGGATGGTGGAAGCTCCAAGACGGCGGCAGCGACTGGTCCGCATGGCCGTCGTTCCTCTCGTTCTTCGACCGCGTCGCCGGCATCGAGCTCCCCATCTACGAGAAGTGGCGCCACTACGAGGCCGCGGCGCTCAACGGCGGACAGAGGGTGATGCACGAGAAGTTCTGCATCATCAGTGACCGGCACACCGAGATCCACCTCGACCAGAACAACAACCTCCATCGCGAGGACGGCCCGGCGAAGGCGTACGGCGACGGGTGGGCTCTGAACTACTGGCACGGCATCGCGGTGCCGCGGGACTTCTTCGAGTGGGACACGAAGCGTGCCCTGGCCGAGCGGAACAGCGAGATCCGGCGCGCTGCGATCGAGCGGTTGGGCTGGGAGACCGTGGTCGATCAGCTGACACTGGTGGCGTCGGCGCCGGACCCGGGGAACGCGCCGCACGAGATCCGGCTGTACGACCTGCCCTCGTCGTTGCAGGACATGTTCGCCGACTCGGCGCGGATCCTGGTCGTGTCGAATGCCTCGCTCGACAAGGGCGGTCATCGGCGGGTGTTCGGTTTGCCGGTGCCGGCGCATCACAGCGACCCGGTGGCGGCTGCTGCTGATCTGTTTGGGGTGCCGGTGGCGGCGTATCGGCAGATGGCGAGGGCGTCGTGAACGGCCGGCATCCTCGGTCAGGCGTGGGCGCGTTGGTGTGCGCCGTGCTGTTCGCCGCGGTCTGCCTGTGGGCTGCGATCGGTGGTCACCGATGACCACGCCAACCCTGCGAAAGCGCCTTACTGAGATCGTCGACGAGTACGCCGACGCGGTGCAGACACAGGCTCGGTGCCTCGTGCGTGACCTGCGTGCCGCACTCGCCGAGTCCGCCCCCGACGCAGAGACGGAGCGGGACCTAGCTGGCGCGATCCGCGACATCTGCCACGAGCCCTGCGAGCACAACAACTACCACGGCGAATTCGACGGCCGAGACTGCTGCTCGCCATGCCTGCGGGATCGCCTCATCGCCGCCGGATGGGCGTCGCCTACCGAGGTCACCGCCCCGGTCGACGCCGAGCGGGCCAAGGAGGCCGGGGAGATTGCGAAGTGGGTGCAACGCGAATGGCGATTGTTCCGCGAGCACCGCCCCGTTGGCGCGTATCTGCCTGTCGGTCAGCTCGATGGTGACTGCAGGTGCGGTCGAGGCGAGTGGCCCTGCGAGACGTTGACGCAAGCGCTTGCCGCTCGTGCTGCCACTAAGGCGGTGGGCTGATGAGCACCCTCAGCCCGCCGATGCTGCACCGCCTCGACCTCGCCTGCCGTCACATCTCCGAGTGTTTCGGTGGCTTCAATGGCCCTTACCTCGTCGGCTCAGTCCAAGAGCGCACAGCTATGCCCGGCTCTGATGTGGACCTGCGACTCATCCTCGATGACGACGATTACGACGCCCTGATGGACGGCACGCCGCTCGGATTCGCGACTCTCCTCGACTTCGCCCTCAGCGCCTACGTGCGCGAGATGACCGGCCTACCGATCGACTTCCAGGTACAGCGGAGGACTGAGGCGAACGAGCGTCACGCCGGGAAACAGCGCAACCCCCTCGGATGCAGAGGACTGACGAACTGGATCGGCGATGCACGACCCGTCACCAAGGGCGGTGCGTGATGGCTGACCGGAACCCTATCGACGGTCCGTCCGGCGTCGTGGGCGACGAGGTGAGCGGCTGATGACCGCCTTCACGTCCTCCCAGCCCGGGAGCAATGCGACAAGTAGGAAGACGGCAGCGACGGCCACGCCGAGGACAACGCAGTCGAGGACGAAGCCCCATCCGTCCCACGGGTCCAGCCACAAGAGCGCCATGGCGAACACCATAGGCCGTGCGGCCGCCAAGGCGGTGGGGTGATGCCACGTCTGATGTCGGTCAGCATGACCGTCGACCCCGTCATCGAGCGCCGCAAGGACGTCACCCGCCGCCTCGGCTGGTGGAAGGACAAGAACGGCCGCCGCATCCTGCACCCCGGCGACCGCCTCACCCTCTGCGAGAAGGTCCAGGGCCGCAAACCAGGTGAGCCACTGGTCCGGCTCGCCGAGGTCGAGGTCGTCGACGTACGCCGCGAACCCCTCGACGTGCTGCTCTTCGACGAGCCCGAGCAGTACGGCGCCACCGAGGTCGCGCGTGAGGGCTTCCCCGGCATGGACCCGGCCGAGTTCGTACGACGGTTCTTCGTCGATGCGCAGGGCATCGAGGCGTCTGACCTCATCACCCGCATCGAATGGCGCTACCTCGCCAGCGAACCGGAGGCGGCCACTTGCTGACCACCATCGCCCAACACCGCCCCGCCGTCGCACGATTCCGCAACCAACACGACGCCTACACCTGCCTCGACCTCTTCTCCGGCTTCGGCGGCCTCTCACAAGGCATGGAACGCGCCGGATTCGCCGTCATCTACGCCGCCAACCACGACGAGTACAAGGTCGAGATCCACGAAGCCAACCACCCAAGCGCCGAACACTGGATCGCCGACCTCGTCGACGACACCAAGCCCAGCTACCACGACGTACGCGACCTCCCCCGCGCCGACGTCGTCATCGCCGGCGTCTCCTGCAAGAACCACAGCCAGGCCAACAGCCAGAAGGCCTACGCAGAAGGCCGCACCCTCTTCGACCTCGACCAGCCAGACCCCGACTACGAAGACCAGGTCACCCGGTCCGAACGCGACCGCGCCACCGCCAACTGCGTGCTGCACTACGCCGAGAAGCACCGCCCCAAGATGATGCTCATCGAGTGCACCACCGAGCTCCAATGCTGGGGCCCGCGAGTGCCGGGCAAGAAGTACGGCGACGGCACCACCTTCCGCTGGTGGCTCGACGAGCACACCAAGCTCGGCTACCGCTACAAGATCCTCTACCTCAACTCGATGTTCTTCGGCGTACCGCAGTCCCGCGACCGCATCTACATCGTGTTCTGGCTCGACCACATCACCGCCCCCGACCTTGAGCACCGTCCCCTCGCGCACTGCTCCTATTGCGACACCGCCGTCGAAGCGGTGTGGACGTGGAAGACGGGCATCCCCGCCACCGGATCCGTCCGGTACGGCAAGCAGTACAACTACCGCTGCCCCTCCTGCCGCGGCACCGTCATCCCCGCCTTCGCACCCTCGCTGAACGCCCTCGACCTGTCCGACCTCGGCACCCGCATCGGCGAGATGAAGCCGAAGAAGATCCGCGACAAGAAGACCGGCGAGACCTACTACAGCCCCCTCGCCAGGGCCACCCTCGCTCGCGCTGAGCGATGCCGCCAGCGGTTCGCTGAGTTCCCGGCCGTGCTCATGCCGGCCAAGTCGCAGCGCGGCTCCGAGCGGCACCCCTGGCAGCCGATGGTCACCCAGACCAGCCAACAGGAGACCGCGCTCCTGTCCACCGGGGCGCTCATGAAGGCCGCGGGCAACAGCTACGAGCGCGAGGGATCCACCTGCCGCACCCGAGGCCTCGACGAGCCCATGTGGTCCCAGACCTCCACCAACGAGACAGCCCTCTTCACGCCGCCGGCCGCCGTCGCGATCGACAACTTCCAGGGCACCCCACGCGGCGCCCACGAGCCCCTCCCGACACAGGCCGGGTCCGAGACCATGGCCGTGATCTCCTCCGGCGTACTGCCCTACCGGCAGCACACCACCCCCACGACGCACGCCGAGGCGATGCCGACCTTCACGGCCGAGCAGGTGCCCGGCGTACTCACCGCAGCCGGGTTCATCAAGAACAACGGCTCGATCGACGAGGCCCGCTACCGCGCCCACGCCGTCGACAAGCCGCTCGGCACCGTCGTCGGATCCGCCGTCACCCAAGGCGTTCTCTTCTCCGGCTGGTACAAGCAGAACGGCTCCGAGGGCACCGAGACCGCGCCACACCCTGTCCTCGATCCCTTCAACACCCTCACCAGTCGCGACACCACCGCGCTCACCAGCGCCCTGTGGAAGGCAGCCCTCGCTGATCTGACGCTCGAGGACTGCTACTTCCGGATGATGCGCGAGCACGAGATCGGCCGCGGCTGCGGGTTCGATGTCGACTTCGGCACCTACCAGGGCAGCTTCACCGTCTGGGGCAGCGCCCGCGACCAGGTCGACGGCTTCGGCAACGCCGTCTCCCCGCCGGTCAGCGAGTGGGTAGGCCTCCGGATGATGACGGCCCTCCACGGCGAGCCGATCGGTGATGCCGCATGACGACGGCAGAGCGCCCCACCGCGCCGGGCCTCACCTGCGCTCGCTGCGAACGCGACCTCTACCCCGGACTCGCCCACCGCACCAACGACGGCTGGACCCACCCCAACCACTGCCCCACACCCACCTGCAAACAGTGCAACAACCCCATCTCCCGCATGTCCCGCACCGGCATCTGCCGCACCTGCTACGACCTCAACCGCCGCACCAACGCGAAGCGAATCCAGATCCGCGAACGCCGCCGCCCCTGCAACCGCTGCGGCCTCCCCACCACCAACAAGACACGCCTCTGCACCGACTGCCGCGCCGTCACCAAGCAGCTCGGAGAACAGGAGACCTGGGTCGCATGACCACCACCACGCCAGACGCGATCGCCCCACCCACACTGACGATCCACGCCATCGGCACCCCCGCACCCCAAGGCTCCAAGCGCGGCTTCGTCAACAAGAAGACCGGCCGCGTGCAGATGGTCGAATCCAGCAAGAAGGTCGCCCCCTGGCGCCAAGACGTCCAGGCCGCCGCCTTCAACGCCGCCGCCGACCACCAATGGGCCGCCCCCACCGGACCACTCCGCGTCCACGTCGTCTTCTACCTCCCCCGCCTGCGCGCCCACTACCGCACCGGACGGTTCGCCGACCGGCTCCGCGACGACGCACCCACCCACTCCCAGAGCACGCCCGACATCGACAAGCTGCTCCGCTCCACCTTCGACGCACTCACCCAGGCCGGCGTCATCCAAGACGACGCCCAGATCGCCGCCGCCATCACCGAAAAGCGGTACGCCAACCCCGGCGCCCCCACCGGCGCCACCATCACCATCACCCCGCTCGAGCTGGCGACGCCGACGCGCCCGTCGACGGCCGCCGCCAGTGACGAAGGGCTGTTCTGATGCCCGTCCTCGACGCCACCGACCGCCTCCAACGGCTCTACGACCTCCGCAACCGCATCACCCGCGAGATCGCCCTCCTCGAAGCCGCAGCCGAACACGCACACCAGCGCGCGATCGACCGCCGCCGCTCCATGGCAGACCCGACCGAAGTCCGCGCATGGGCACGCACCCAAGGACTCACCACCGCGGCCCACGGCCGGCTCTCCGGCGCCCTCATCGACCAATACCTCGACGCCAACCCGACAGGAGCACCCAGATGACCAGGCAGCACAAGACACCCCGACAGCGAGCTGAAGAAGCCCTCGCCGTCGAACAACGCCGCGTCGAGCGTCTCTTCGCGAAGCGCGAGCAGCTCACCGCCGAGCTCACCGGCCTCGAGGACGAGCTCCACGAGGCCCGCGTACGACGCGACTACCTCGCCCAACACCCCGACCTCAACAGCACCACCCCAACCACCCGCACAACCATCGAGGAGAACCACACCGCATGAGCACCGACACCATCGCCGCCCTCAAGGGCCGCAGCCTCAACAAGACCGGCGTCACCGAACGCCTCGCCCGAAGCTACGCCCACCAGCTCGGCGTCGAACACATCGCCATCGTCCGCTACTCCGGCAACAGCCTCATCACCGACGCCGACGGACAGCAGAAGGTCGTCCTCGCCATCGACTCCTTCGAGCCCGTCATCGACCCCAACGACGACGGCGCGATCACCGACATGATCCGCAACCTCGAAGCCGCCCTCTACCGCAACCGCGCCCAGGCCGACGGACAGGCCACGATCGACGACGAACTCGACGGTCCCGCCCCGACCGTGAACGACGTCCTCACCAACGGCCGCGCGCTGCTCGAGGAGGACGACGAGGGCCCGAAGCTCTGGGACGGCAACACCGATCAGGAGCCGGACGAGCTCGAGAACGAAGGCGACGGCGAGCTCGGGTACTACGCACCCCACGAGCTCGGCGAGGAGAACGACGAAGAGCGGCCGGTCGCCACCATCCCCGACCCCTTCGCGCCGAAGGAGTAGCACCCCAAGCCAGCTGTCGTGGGGTCAACGCCGGAACCCCGACACGGGACCGCGTAACCCGCAACACGGCTGGCGAAGGACCTGGCCCCAGCGCTGCAACGCACACGGGGCAAGCCTGCACACAAGGCCCGTCGGGCGCCCACTTTCACAGGCCCACCAGGTACCTGCCCCACGACAGCACCCCCCTTCAACACCAACCCAGCACCAGGAGAGGCGACCACCAGTGACGGCACCAGTCGAAGAACCACCCTTCGACCCCGACTACGACCGCCCCACCACCCCACGGTCGCAGCCACCCCAGCAAAACCCCGCGGCCGAAAAGGCCGTACTCGGCGCAATCCTCCTCAACCCCGCCACCATCGACGCCCTCACCGGCGAACTCCAACCCAGCGACTTCTACGACCCACGCCACGAAACCATCTGGACCGCCGCCCACGACCTCCACGCCGACCCCAACATCACCCTCGACACCATCACCCTCGGCGAACACCTCCGCCAAGCCGGCGAACTCCAACGCATCGGCGGAGCCCCCTACCTCCTCGACCTCATGCAGGCCTGCCCACTCCCCGGCAACGCCACCTACTACGCCCGCCTCATCCGCGACGCCGCCCGCCTCCGATCCATCGAAGCCGCCGCCACCCGCCTCCACCAAGTCGCCCGGCAAGCCACCCCCGACAACATCAACCACGCCCTCGCCACCAGCCTCGACATCCTCGACGAAGCCACCGCCCGATTCGGCCCCACCCTCGGCCCCACCACACCCACCACCTGGGCACCCGTCGACCTCGAACCAGTCCTCGCCGGCGAATTCCTCGACCCCCCACCCACCATGCTCCTGAGAACCGACGGCACCCCCCTCCTCTACGACGGATCCGTCCACACCATCTCCGGCGAATCCGAATCCGGGAAGACCTGGCTCACCCTCCTCGCCGCCCTGCAACTCCTCCAGCAGAACGAGAACGTCACCTTCGTCGACTTCGAAGACCGCGCCGACCGCGTCATCGCCCGCCTCATGGCCCTCGGCGCCACCCCCACCCAAATCCGCGACCACTTCGCCTACATCCGCCCCGACAGGCCCCTCGACGACGACGGCCGCCACCAACTCGCACCCCACCTCCACGGCGCCCGCCTCACCATCCTCGACGGCGTCACCGAAGCCATGACCCTCCACGGCTACGACCTCAACTCCAACGCCGACTCCGCCCTCTTCCAAGCCCTCCTCCCCCGATGGATCGCCGACCACGGCCCCGCCGTCGTCCTAATCGACCACGTCGTCAAGGACAAGGAAAAGCAAGACCGATTCGCCCTCGGAGCACAACACAAACTCGCCGGAATCGACGGCGTCGCCTACATCGTCAAAATGCTCCAACCCTTCGCCCGAGGAAAACGCGGAATAGCACGCGTCGAAATCGCCAAGGACCGACCAGGACACGTCCGCGGCCACGCCCACGGCCGCACCATCGCCGAATTCACCCTCGACGCCACCAGCGGCAACGACGCCATCCTCACCGCCTACCTCAACCCACCAGGCACCGAAACCGGACGCACCGGCGAAGCCTTCGAACCAACCATCCTCATGGAACGCATCAGCCGCTTCGTCCAAGCCAACCCAGGCCTCTCCAAGAAGGCCATCGAGGACGTCCAGAACGGCAAGACCCCCACCAAGCGCCTCGCGCTCGAACTCCTCGTCACCCGCGGCTACATCGGCACCAAGAACGGCGCCCGCGGAGCCGTCCAGCACTTCCACATCAAGCCCTACTACGCCGACGCCGACCCGAACGAAGACACCAGCGACGACACCAGCGAAGAGCAGGAAACCAGCGCCCAGGAGACCCCCAATGCCTGACCTCGCCCCCACCTCGCCCCGACCTCGCCCCAATCGCGGGGGCGACCTCAGAAATCGACCTCGCCCCCACCGCCCCACCACTACGTGGGGCGAGGTCGAACTGGCGCCCACCGGCCACCACCACCAAACCCACCACATCGCCCCCACCAACGGGGCGAGCTCAACCGCCACCACGGAGGCCGCCCGATGACGACGAAGCTCATGAGTCCAGACGACCCCATGGCCCGCTCTGGTGCCCGCTGGTGCGACGAGCACGGCCGCTGGGAGTGCGCCGCGAACAAGGCCGACCACCACGCCTCAGCGATCCGCGGCACCCGGCTGTGCAAGAACTGCTCGGGCCGTCCGCTCGCTGCTGCGAAGGCGATCGGGGAGGCGAACCTGCTGGCCTGGTCGACGCAGCACGCCGGCGAGGAGACGGCGCCGGTCGATCCCGGCCGGGCGGTGATGGATCAGCTGCGGCTGGCCGTGTACCGCGCCGATCTGATCGGGGAGCTCGTCCGTCTGCAGATGCTCGAGGACCCGGTCGGCGGAATTGTCGGGAAGACCCGCGCGGCGGGGCGTGACGGTGTGGCGGTGGAATCTGGGGAGCAGGTTCGGCCGCTGGTGAAGTTGGAAATGGAGATCCGCAAGCAGGTTGTGGCATTCGCGAAAACGGCGCATGACATGGGTATTGCAGAGCGGAATATCGAATTGGAGCAGGGCCGGGCGGAATTGGTGATTGCGGCATTTCTGGCGACGTTGGAGGTGCTGGGTCTGGTGCCTGCCGACAGGGATCTGGCGGTGCGGACGTTTCTGGATGGGTTGGGGTGTCCCGCGTCAAGAACATGGCAGGGATTTCTCGGTTTGAAAGGTGGGGATCGTCGGGTCGGCGA
>JASLCW010000073.1 GCA_030151765.1 Marmoricola sp. | reverse complement strand
TGCCGACGGTGGCGACATCGTTGGGGATGTAGTTCATGGTGTCGTAGATCGCCATGCCGGCGTCGACCGAGCCACCGGGTGAGTTGATGTGCAGGAAGATGTCGGCTTCGGGGTCCTCGGCGGACAGCAGCAGCAGCTGGGCGCAGATCGCGTTGGCGTTCTGGTCGCGCACCTCGGAACCGAGGAAGACGATCCGCTCACGGAGCAGCCGCTGGTAGATGTGGTCGTCGAGTCCGTACGACGCGCCGCCCAGCTCCATTCGGGGACTGTCGATGTTCGAGTACTGGTTCACGCGCTCGACCCTAGACAACGACGACCCCAAAACCACGGCATATCCCGCCGTGTTCGCTGTCGGCGGAGCGCCCTCAGGACTCGACGGCGGTCTTGATCCGGGCCAGGCTCTGCGCCATCCCGCCCTCGAGCTCGTCCGCGTGTCCCTCGGCGCCACCGAGCAGGGCGCCGGCGAAGGCGCCGCTGACCCGGGTGAGCCGCTGCGGCACCGGCCGGCGCTGGACGACCCGGGTGCCCTCCCCCTCCGGGGTGAGCTCGTAGATCCACCGGGCGCCGCTGGACTTGGTGTCCCAGGCGACCGACCGGCCGGGCTCGACGGCGACGACGACGCTGCGGGTCGGCCACAGGACCGCGCCGCGCCGGTTGACCCCGAGGTACCACTGCCCCACCCGCAGCCCACCGCCCTTGAGCGGCATCAGCCGGATCAGCTCCGGGCTCCACTCGGGCATCCGGCTCATGTCGCTGAGCACCGCCCAGACCTCGTCGGGGCTTGCCGCGATGGTCGTCTCGGCACGAAGTTCCCGGTCGGCACCCATGATCGCTCCTCGTTGTCGACTCAGCGCCGCAGCCAGCCGGCGAGCGCGTCGTACACATCATCGTGGTTGAGCAGGTCGAAATGGTCGGCCTTCGGCACGTGGACGGTGTTCGCCCCGGCGAAGTAGGCCGTCGCCCGCCGCGGCGTGCCGAGGGCCGAGCGGGGCTGCACCAGCAGGTCGCCGACGGCGAGCGCCACGGGATGGCGGGCCGAACGGGTCAGGCTGGCGGAGACGAGGTGATAGCGGGGCTGCGGCGTACGCCGGGCCCGCGCGGGAGCCGGCGCCGGGGCGAGCCCGTCGTGGAGGTCCAGGATCCCCTGCGAGCGCCGCTCCAGGGTGCGTGCGACCGGTGCCGTCTCGGGCAGCCGGGAGAGCCAGGGGACGCCCCTGGCCACCACCCTCTCCAGCGGCGCACCGAGATGCGGGGTGCCGAGGCAGACGATGTCGGTGACGAGTTCGTCCCAGGCAACGCGTCCGGGGTCGGTGTCGACCGCGCAGGCCGCCCGGACGACCAGCCCGCCCATCGAGTGACCGACCAGCGCGATCCGGCGCACCTCGACCGGCCAGTTGTCGACCAGGCGGGTCATCAGCGAGTTGAGGCTCACGCCGTTCTCGGCGACCGGTAGGCCGCTGTTGTAGCGGACGTAGACCGGCGTCCACCCGAAGTCGTCGGCCAGGCGCCGGCCGTAGGCCGGCGTCGAGGTGCCGTCGTCGCGCAGCGGACGCGAGCGGCGGGACCAGTAGGCCTCGTTCTCGCACAGGCCGTGCACGAAGACGACCAGCGAGTCGCCGGCATCCGGGTAGGCGCGCGCCACACCACCGGGCGTGAGCCGTACGTCGTCTCCTCCGACCCGGAAGGCCGCCTCGAAGCTCATGCTCGACTGGAGCTCGCGCAGCTCGTCGCCGATCAGGCCGTTGACCGCGGAGACCACGAACCGCCCGGCGGCGGACTCCTCGAGGCCCGGACCGAGCCCGGTCCGGTCGACCGCACGCAAGGCGGTCGCCGCTCCGCGCAGGCCCAGGCCGATCGACCCGTAGACGACCTTCGCGATCGCGTCGTGCGCGCGGTGTTCGAGGCGGCCGCCGATCCGGTCGGTGACCGCGTGCACCCGCCCGGCGATCGAGCCGTGCACGTCGCGGGCTCCGGTGACGACCAGGTCGTCGATGCTCTCGGCGAGCAGGGCGGCAGCGCCGGCGTACCCGGCAGAAGCGGTCATGACCCGATGATGGCGAACTGTCCCCACTTCAGTCAACAGATGTTCACTGAAGTGGGGACAGTGTCACAGACTCAGGCCTCGGCAGGCTCCTCGACCTCGGCGTCAACCGCGGCCTCGGGGTCACCGATGCTGCCGTCGGGCAGCAGGTTCTTGAGGTCGACCACATTGCCCGAGGCGTCCTTGACCGTCGCGGACTCGACCACGGTGGCCAGCGCCTTGCCGCGGAGCACCTCGCCGACCATCTCGGGGATGTGGTTGTGCTCGATCATGTGCTTCATGAAGTCGTCCGGGTTCTGGCCGGACTGCTGGGCACGGCGCATCAGGTGCTCGGAGAGCTCGTTCTGCTCGACACCGAGCTCCTCCTTCTTGGCGATCGCGTCGAGGAGGAACTGGGCACCGATCGAGTCGCGGACGCGCTTCTCGAGCTCGGCCTCGAACTCGTCGACGGTCTGCTTCTCGTTGTCGAGGTACTGCTCCAGCGTCATGCCGGCCCACGCGAGCTGCTGGGTCATCTCCTGCTTGCGACCGTTGAGCTCGGAGTCGACCATCTCGTCGGGAAGCGGGATCTCGACCTGCTCGAGGAGCTTCTCGAGGACCGCGTCACGGGCGGCCGCGGCCTGCTCGAGGCGCTTGCCGCGGCCCAGGCGGGTGCGAATGTCCTCGCGCAGCTCGTCGACGGTGTCGAACTCCGAGGCCTCCTGTGCGAAGTCGTCGTCGAGCTCGGGGAGGTTCTGCTCCTTGACCCCGGTGACGGTGACGTGGATGTCGACGTCCTCGCCGGCCAGGTCGCCGCCGAGCAGCTGCGACTTGAAGTCGGCGGAGGCGCCGGCCTCGAGGCCGGTGACGGCCTCGTCGATGCCGGCGGGCAGGTTGCCCGAGCCGATCTTGTAGGAGTAGCCGCTGAGCTGGCCGCCCTCGACCTCCTCGCCGTCCTTGGTGGCGTTGAGGTCGATCACGACGAAGTCGCCGTCGGCGGCCGCGCGCTCGACGTCGGAGAGGCTGCCGAAGCGCTCACGGAGCGCCTCGACCTGCTCGGTCACGTCCTCGTCGGTGACCTCGACGTCCTCGACCTCGGCCTCGACGCCCTGGTACGCCGGCAGCGTGATCTCGGGCTTGATGTCGACCTCGGCGGTGAACTCGAGCGACTCGTTGTCCTCGAGCTTGGTCACGTCGATCTCGGGCTGCGCGAGCGGCTCGAGGTCGTTGTCCTGGAGCGCCTGCACGTAGAGCTTGGGGAGGGCGTCGTTGATCGCCTGGTCCAGGACCGCACCGCGGCCGACCTGGCGGTCGATGACGGCGGCCGGAACCTTGCCACGACGGAAGCCGGGGATGTTCACCTGCTTGGCGATCGCCTTGTAGGCCGCCTCCAGGT
Organism: Marmoricola sp.; assembly: GCA_030151765.1. GTDB lineage: Bacteria > Actinomycetota > Actinomycetes > Propionibacteriales > Nocardioidaceae > Marmoricola. The sequence goes on along the minus strand of JASLCW010000073.1, from coordinate 213 downwards.
TGGGGGCCAGCTCGTCGAAGGACACCTCGACGGTCATCTTGGCCCGGGTCGGGCTCAGCGTCTCGACGGCGCTCTTCACAGGGTTCTCCTTGATGCTGGGGACTCGTTCACGGGGCGTGGCGCCATCGGGCTGACGGCACTCATGCGTCGGGGCGACAGGACTCGAACCTGCGGTCTCCTGCTCCCAAAGCAGGCGCGCTAGCCACTACGCTA
>JASLCW010000067.1 GCA_030151765.1 Marmoricola sp. | reverse complement strand
CGGCGACCAGCAGCTTCGGCTGCAGGGTGAGCGCGCGGGCGATGCCGATGCGCTGCCGCTGACCGCCCGAGAACTCGTGCGGATAGCGGTTGTAGTGCTCCGGGTTGAGGCCGACGACCTCGAGCAGTTCCTGCACGCGGGCGAGCACGCGGTCCTTGGGCACCACGTTGTGGATCTGCAGCGGTGCACCGATGATCGTGCCCACGGTGTGACGCGGGTTCAACGAGGTCGCCGGATCCTGGAAGATCATCTGGATGTCCCGGCGCAGCGGGTGCAGCTGCCGGTTGGAGTACTGGGCGATGTCCTTGCCCTCGAAGAGGATCTTGCCGCCGGTCGGCTTGTAGAGCCGCGTGATCAGCCGACCGGTCGTCGACTTGCCGCAGCCGGACTCGCCGACCAGGCCCAGCGAACCGCCCTTGGCCACCTCGAAGGAGACGCCGTCCACGGCCTGCACGTGGCCGATGGTCCGGCGGATCACGCCGCTGCTCTTCACCGGGAAGTACATCTGGAGGTCTTCGACGGTCAGCACCGGCTGCTCGTCGTTCACCGGCTTGGCCTGCGCCGCCGCCTGGGCGAGGTCTACCTGGCTGTTCATGACTGTTCCTCCACCAGGTCGGGCGCGATTTCGGGCAGGATCTCGGTCGTGTAGACCTCCTCCGGGTTGGCGAGATGGCAACGCTTCACGTGGTTGCCACCGGCCTGGGCCGGGGTCAGCTCCGGCAGCGTCGTACGGCACAGGTCACCCGGCACCTTGTCGCGATGGTCGCAACGCGGGTTGAAGGCGCAGCCGCTCGGCGGGTTCAACAACGACGGCGGGTTGCCGCGGATCGGCAGCAACCGGGCATCGGTGTCGGCGGTGACGTCCGGAACGCTCGAGAGCAGACCCCAGGTGTAGGGCATCTCCGGGTGGACCAGGATCTCCTTGGTCGGGCCGTACTCCACCGCGCGACCGGCGTACATCACCAGTACGTCGTCGGCCATCTCGGCGACGACACCCAGGTCGTGCGTGATGATGATGATGGCGGAGTTGTACTCGCGCTGGATGTCCTGGAGCAGGTCCAGGATCTGTGCCTGCACGGTCACGTCGAGCGCGGTGGTCGGCTCGTCGGCGATGATCAGGCCCGGGTCGTTGATCAGACCCATCGCGATCATCGCGCGCTGGCGCATGCCGCCCGAGAACTGGTGCGGGTAGTCGTCGACACGGCGGTTGGGCTGCGGGATGCCCACGCGCTCGAGCATCTCGACCGCGCGCGCCTTCGCCGCCTTCTTGCTGACGTCGTGGTGTACCCGGTACGCCTCGGCGATCTGGTTGCCGACCGTGTAGTACGGGTGCATCGCGGACAGCGGGTCCTGGAAGATCATCGCCACGTCCTGGCCGCGGCGGCGGCGCATCTGCTCGTCGCTGAGCTTGAGCAGGTCGGTGCCGTCCAGCAGGATCTCCCCGCTCACCAGGGCATTCGTGCCCCGGTGCAGTCCGAGGATGGCCGAGCTCGAGACCGATTTGCCGGATCCCGACTCGCCCACGATGCCGAGCGTCTTGCCCCGCTCGACGTCGTACGAGAGACCGTCGGTGGCCTTCACGATGCCGTCGAGTGTCGGGAAGTGGACCACCAGGTCCCGGACGGACAGGTAGGGCATGTCCGTGGCGCCGGCGCTGTTGGTGTTTGCGTCACTCATGTCTTGCTCTCCCTCCGGGCCTCAGGCGAGCCGCACGCGCGGGTCGATGACGGCGTACAGGACGTCCACGATGATGTTGGCGATGATCACGAAGGTGGCCAGGAGCAGCACCAGGCCGACGATCGTGGGCAGGTCGTAGGTCAGCGTCGCCGTGACGGCGAGCTTGCCCAGACCGTTGAAGTTGAAGACCTGCTCGGCGATGACCGCGCCACCGAGAAGGCCAGCGAAGTCGAGGCCGGCCAGGGTGACGACGGGCGTCAGGGCAGCGCGCATCGTGTGCTTCCACAGCACCTTCCGACGCGGCAGTCCCTTGGCCTTCGCGGTGCGGATGTAGTCCTCGGTACCCGCCTCGATCACGAAGGCGCGGGTGATGCGGACATAGGCCGCCATGTAGAAGAGCGCGAGCGTGAGGCCGATCAGGAAGTTGTTGCTGAGCCAACCCCAGAGACCGCCGTCCGCTATGGAGGTGTAGCTCGGGACGGGCCACCAGCCCCACTTGATGGCGGTGAAGGAGATCAGGAAGGAGCCGGTCCAGAAGGTGGGTAGCGCATAGAAGAACAAGCTCGCGCCCACCGCCGATCTGTCTATCAGCCCGCCCTTGCGGACCGCGGCCAGGGCTCCGATGGAGACACCACCTGCAATCCAGATCACGAAGGCGATGATCGCCACCGAGATCGACACGGGTGCTGCCTGTTTCAGTTCTGAAGTGACATTCTCGCTCGCGAAGACGGAGTAGCCCATGCAGGGCGCACCACAGTGCGAGACCAGCTCGGGGGCCGACTCGCGCAGCGCCTTGTCATCGGGGTAGTCGCGCCCCTTGACCAGGCCGACCATGAAGTCGGACCACTGCACGGCCCAGTACTTGTCGTAGCCGAGCGCCTTGTCGGTCTGCTGGATCTTGGCCGGTGTGCAGTTCTTGCCACACGCGAACTTGCCCGGGTCGACGGGCGAGGCGAAGAAGAGGAAGAAGGTGACGAAGCTCATCGCTACGAGCATGGCGACGCCGATGATCAGTCGCCGGACGATGTAGGCGAACATTCGCGAACCTTCCTCTCCGACCGGCGTTGCCGGCCGTCCTGGTCTTCCAGTATCTGCCCCTTGCCCGGATCTCGGGCAGGGACCGGGGTGAGGGAGCGTGTGACTCCCCCACCCCGGGGCGATCAACCCATCACGGGCCGATCAATGATGTGCCTGCTACGAACTACTTGACCGAGCTCGACACGTCGATCGGGCCCAGGTCCGGGTAGCCGTTCGACGCAGCGGTGTTGGTGTAGTTCATGACCTTCGAACCGTGGATCATGTAGAAGACCGCGGTGTCGATCGGGATGTACGCGACATCCTTGGCGAGCACCTTGTCGGCCTCCTGCAGGAACTTGGTCTGGTCGTC
>JASLCW010000062.1 GCA_030151765.1 Marmoricola sp. | reverse complement strand
GGCTACGCCTTCGCGATCTTCCACCTGCTGACCCACGGCTTCTTCAAGGCCAACATGTTCCTCGGCGCCGGCTCGGTGATGCATGCGATGGACGACGACGTCGACATGCGTCACTACGGTGCGCTGCAGAAGGCGTTGCCGATCACCTTCGCGACCTTCGCCCTCGGCTTCCTCGCGATCATCGGGATCCCGCCCTTCGCGGGCTTCTGGTCGAAGGACAAGATCATCGAGGTCGCCCTCACCGAGAACCCGATCGTCGGACTCTGCGCCCTCCTGGGCGCCGGCATCACCGGTTTCTACATGACCCGGATGATGCTGATGACCTTCTTCACCGCCAACGCCAAGGGCAAGGGCCGCTGGGAGAAGGGCGTCCACCCGCACGAGAGTCCGCTGGTGATGACCATCCCGCTGATGGTGCTCGCTGCGCTCTCCGCGCTCGGTGGCCTGATGCTGGCCGGCAACTGGATCGTCGACTGGCTCAGCCCGGTCGTCGGGCATGCGCCCCACGAGGAGCCGCCGTTGCCGGTGATCGTGCTGACGCTGATCACCATCGCCGTCGTCGGCATCGGGGTGGCGCTGGCCTGGGTGCTGGTCGGCAGCAAGCCCGTTCCGCGGACCGCACCGGCCAAGGTCTCCTTCGCCACCAGGGCGGCCCGCGCCGACCTCTACGGTGACGCGATCAACGAGGCGCTCGTCGTCAACCCGGGTCGGGCGACCACCCGCGCCCTGACGTCCGGTGACCGGACCATCGTCGACGGCCTCATCATGGGCGGTACGACGATCCTCGCCGGCACGGGCGAACTGCTCCGGCGCCTCCAGACCGGCTATGTGCGGTCCTATGCGCTCGGCATCCTCGGCGGTGCACTGCTGCTCGTCCTGACCCTGGTGGTGGTGAACTGATGTTGAGTCTGCTGGTCTGGCTGCCGATCGTCGGCGCGGTGGCGGTGGCGCTGCTGCCCCGCACGCTCAGCAAGACCGTCGGTCTGGGCGTCGCGCTCGCGACGCTCGTCGTCGGTGGGGTGCTCGCCGCGTCCTACGAGACGGACGGTGGACGCCAGTTCACCGAGAGTCGCGAGTGGATCGAGGCCTTCGGGGTGCACTACGCCCTCGGCGTCGACGGTCTCGGCCTGCTGCTGGTGCTGCTGACCGTGCTGCTCGTCCCGCTCGTTCTGGGCGCGGAGTGGTTCAAGGCCGACGACCCCGATTCTGCCGGAGCCCGCTCGTTCGTGGCCTGGACGCTCGCCCTCGAAGGCCTTTCGCTCGCGGTGTTCTGCGCGACCGACGTGTTCCTCTTCTACGTCGTGTTCGAGGCGACCCTGATCCCGGCGTACTTCCTGGTCGGCGGGTTCGGTCGGGACGGACGCGGTGCCGCGGCCCTGAAGTTCCTGATGTTCCAGCTCGCCGGCGGTCTGATCCTGCTGGCCTCGGTGATCGGGCTCTACGTCGTCTCGGCCCAGGCCGGGCACCCGTCGTACCTCCTGGCTGACCTGGAGAAGCTCGACATCGGCACGGAGGCCGGGCGCTGGCTGTTCTTCGGCTTCTTCATCGCATTCGCGATCAAGGCGCCGCTGTTCCCGCTGCACACCTGGCTCGCGGACACCACCGAGAAGGCGACGCCCGGCACCGGCGTGCTGCTGGTCTGCATCCTCGACAAGATCGGCACGTTCGGGATGATGCGCTTCTGTCTCGGGATCTTCCCCGAGGCGTCGCGTTGGGCGACCCCGCTGGTGATCACGCTGGCGCTGATCTCGGTGATCTACGGTGCCTTCATCGCGATCGGCCAGGACGACATCTTCCGGTTGATCGGTCTGACCTCGCTGAGCCACTTCGGCCTGATCACGCTGGGCGTCTTCACGATGACCAGCCAGGGCGGCACCGGCGCGATCCTCTACATGGTCAACCACGGCCTCGGCACCGCCGCGCTCTTCCTGGTCGCGGGCTATCTCACCGAACGCCGCGGCACCACCTTGATCAGCGAGATGCGCGGCGTCGAGAAGGTCGCTCCGGTCCTGGCGGGCATGTTCCTGATCGCCGGCCTCGCGACGCTCGGACTGCCGGGCCTGTCGCCGTTCATCAGCGAGTTCCTGGTGTTCGTCGCGGCCTTCGACTACGGCTGGTACGTCGGAGCACTGGCGGTCCTCGCCGTGGTCCTGTCCGCGATCTACGTGCTGTGGATGTACCAACGCACGATGACGGGTCCGACACCGCCCGAGGCCGAGACCACCAAGGACCTCAACGTCCGCGAGATCGCTGCCGTGGCGCCGCTCATGGTCGCACTGGTGTTCTTCGGATTCTTCCCGTCCCCGCTGCTCGACGTGAGCAACCCGATGGTCGCTGACCTCCAGCACCAGATGGGCATCCACGACGATGCACCCACCGTCAGCACCGGCGACCTGCCTGCCGGCCACGAGGGAGAGGCGGCCAACTGATGGAGTTCGTCAAGCCCCACATCGAGTACGCCGAGCTTCTGCCGCTCCTGATCGTGCTCGGCGGTGCCTGCGTCGGGGTGGCCCTCGAGGCGTTCCTGCCGCGCGGCACGCGTCGTCTGCCGCAGATCGGTCTGGCCTTCGTCACGGTGATCGCCGCGCTCGTGTCCACGGTCATCGTCGGCACCGACCTGAAGGTCCACGAGGGTGCGAACGGCGCCGATGGACGTGGCCTCGTCGGGGCCATGGGCAGCGTCGTGGTCGACGGTCCGACGGTCTACCTGTGGGGACTGCTGCTGGTCTTCGCCCTCGGCGGGATCGCCCTGTTCGCCGAGCAGCGTCTCGAGGGTGGCGTGTCCGGCTTCATCGGCCAGGCTGCCGCGCTGCCCGGGTCGGAGGGCGAGCGCGAGGCCTCGACCCGCGGTCTGGAGCACACGGAGATCTACCCGCTGCTGCTCTTCGCCGTCAGCGGCATGCTGCTCTTCCCGGCGTCGGGCGACCTGCTCACCATGTTCGTCGCGCTGGAGGTCCTCTCGCTGCCGCTCTACCTGCTGTGCGGGCTCGCGCGTCGCCGCCGCCTGCTCAGCCAGGAAGCCGCGATGAAGTACTTCCTGCTCGGCGCCTTCGCATCCGGCTTCTTCCTGTACGGCGCTGCGCTGGTCTACGGCTTCGCCGGCTCGGTCTCCTTCGCGGGGATCAACGAGGCCGTGCGCGCCGGTTCGGCCAACCACGGCCTGCTCCTGGCCGGAATCGGTCTGCTGTGCGTCGGCCTGCTGTTCAAGGTCGGTGCCGCGCCCTTCCAGGCCTGGACCCCGGACGTCTACCAGGGCGCCCCGACGGCCGTCACCGCGTTCATGGCTGCCGGCACCAAGGTCGCCGCCTTCGGCGCGCTGCTGCGCCTGCTCTACGTCGCCTTCGGCGGCGAGCGGTGGAGTTGGCAGCCGATGCTGTGGGTGATCGCGATCGCATCGATGCTGCTGGGCGCCGTGCTCGCGATCGTGCAGAACGACGTCAAGCGGATGCTCGCCTACTCGTCGGTCGCCCACACCGGGTTCATCCTCGTCGGGGTGCTCGGCGTGCAGAGCGCCGGCGAGCTCGGCAAGGGTCAGTTCAGCGCGACTGAGGGCGTGCTCTTCTACCTGACGACCTACGGGTTCGCGATGATCGGCGCGTTCGCGATCGTCATGCTGGTGCGTGACACCGGTGGCGAGGCGACGGCGTACGAGCGGTGGGCCGGTCTCGGGCGCACCTCCCCGCTGGTCGCCGGAGCGTTCGCGGTGTTCCTGCTCTCGATGGCCGGCATTCCGCTGACCGCGGGCTTCATCGGCAAGTGGGCGGTCTTCACCTCCGCACTGTCGGCCGGTGCCTGGCCGGTCGTGCTGGTGGCGATCGCCTGCAGCATCATGGCGATCACCTTCTACGTCCGGCACATCCGGCTGATGTTCTTCACCGAGCCCAGCACGGACGGCGTCGGTGAGGTCACCCGCTCGTCGGTCCTCACCTCGGCCACGATCGGGGTGTGCCTGGTCGTGACCGTCGTGATGGGCGTCGTACCGGGCCCGGTTCTGGATCTGATCACCCGTACGGGAGAATTCATCAGGTGACGACTCCCCACGACGTGACGGCTCCCTCGCCGGCCGAGTTGGCGCTCCCGATCCTCGACGAGGCGCTCGCCGAGCGGTTGCGGGCGCGGATGGCCGTCGTGGAGGAGGATCTCTACCGCCACGCCTCCAGCCGGGCGCCCTACGTCACCGAGGCGGCTCGCCACCTGTTGGCCGCGGGCGGCAAGCGATTCCGGCCGCTGCTGGTGCTGTTGGCAGCCGAGGCAGGTCCGCGTCCGGACGCGCCGGAGGTGCTGACCGCCGCATCGGTCGTCGAGGTCACCCACGTGGGATCGCTCTACCACGACGACGTGATGGACGAGGCCGAGCTGCGCCGCGGCGAGGACTCCGCCAACGCGCGTTACGACAACATGGTCGCGATCCTCACCGGCGACTGGTTGTTCGCCAAGTCGTCGGAGCTCACCTCGCAGCTGGGGCCGGAGGCCGTCCGCATCCAGGCCGAGACCTTCACCCGACTGGTCGAGGGACAGATCCTCGAGACCGTCACGCCGGGACCCGGCGAGGACGCCCTGGCCCACCACCTCGAGGTCGTCGCCGGCAAGACCGGCTCCCTGATCGCGACGTCGGCCCACTACGGTGCGCTGTTCTCCGGCGCCGCCCCCGAGATCGTCACAGCGCTGACGGCGTACGGCGAACTCGTCGGGACCGCCTTCCAGCTCTCCGACGACATCCTCGACATCGCCTCCGAGAGCGACGAGTCGGGCAAGACGCCCGGCACCGACCTCAAGGAAGGTGTGCCGACTCTTCCGGTGCTGATCGCGCGCGCATCCAAGGACCCGGCCGACGCCCGGCTGATCGAGCTGCTCGACCCGGCCCGTGCCGCCGACCTGGCCGCCGACGCCGACCTGCACGCCGAGGCGCTCGACCTGCTCCGCAAGCATCCGGCAATGGACGAGGCGCGTGTCTACGTCGTTGCGCGCGCCCACGAGGCCAAGCAGCTCCTCGAAGTGCTCCCCGAGGGATCCGTCCGGGCAGCGCTGGAGGCGTTTGCCGACGTCGTGGCCGTGCGGTCGGCGTAGGCGTCAGACCGAGCAGGACTCGGCGGCCATCGCCAACTGGCGACGGTGGTGGCGCAGCGCCTCGTAGGTGAACACCATGAGGGCGAGCCAGACCAGGCCGAAGCCGATCCAGCGGCCCGCCGCCATCTGCTCGCCGAGCACGGTGATGCCCAGGCCGAACTGGATGATCGGCGCGAGGTACTGCAAGAGTCCCAGCGTCGTCATCGGCACCCGGGTGGCGGCGGCACCGAAGAGCAGGAGGGGTACGGCGGTCACGACCCCGCTGCCCACGAGGAGAGCGACGTGGCCGGCGCCCTCGTCGGCGAAGTGGGCCTGACCCGCGGCGCCGAGCCACACGAGATAGCCGAGCGCGAAGGGTGCGATGACCGCTGTCTCGAAGGTGAGGCTCTCGATCGCACCGACGTTGGCTGACTTCTTGGCCAGGCCGTAGGTGCCGAAGGAGAAGGCCAGGATCAGCGCGATGACCGGCGGGTGGCCGTAGTCGACGGTCAGCACCAGGACGGCCACGAAGCCGATGCCGATGGCGGCCCACTGCAACGCACGCAGCCGTTCCTTCAGGATCAGGAC